>JAUVET010000093.1 GCA_030594665.1 Methanosarcinaceae archaeon | reverse complement strand
ATTATTTGCTTTATCCGATAGAAAAAGGTATCAAATGGATGAGCCGTCCAATATCGTATTTCGTCCAATATCGCAGGATTAAGGAGGTTTATGACCTTGCGAAGAGATTAATTTTCTGTAATGCCTCAAATAATTTTATTTACAGGCCGTTGATGGAATTATATGCCTTGTTAAAGTCTATTTGAGAGGATTTTACAGTAGTTCATTATTATTGTATTTTGGAAAAAATTTTACAATGGATGGATGAGTTGCGTGACAATCTAAGAGTTACCCGCAAAATCAATTTGAAAGATTCTTTGCCGATTGATGTTGACATTAGTAAGATATTAATAAAGATAAGAGGTAGATTTGTTAATATGCGTTCTGAAAGCCGCAAACTGGGGGAGGAATATCAAAATATTGTTTCTGTTATTAGTGATTCTTTTGAAAGGCATCAGAAAGAGCTGTTTGTTCCATATCCGATAGTTGATGGAAAAATAATTCCTTTCAAACGCCATAATAATGGATTGGAAAGTAGCCACCGCAGAGCAAGAAAGGCTATACGCGAGCGGACTGGTAGGTCGGAAACGAATCGTGAAATGGAGCAGTTTGGGGATTTGTTGGCAATTTTATCGAACTTATGGAATGAGACTTACAATGAAGAAATTATAGGGGATTGTGGGAATCTTGGACAGGCTTTGAGTTCGTTTGTGAAAGATCTTCCTATGCTTAGGAAAGAATATCGAAAGATTAGAAGGGGACCAGCTATACCAATTGCTGATACGAAGCGAATGTGTGTTCTAGAAGATTTTATTGAAGTTTTGGAGTCAGCAGATCAATCCAGTGAATTAATCGCTACTCTTCAGTCGATTTTAGGGGTGGAAACAGGTGCGGTCGCAGTTTGTTGATATTGATTTGTGAAATCCAAGCCTATCTTGACGCCATAGATATGAATACCGTATCTGGCAATAGCTATATATGTAAGTGATGTGTATATACAATTAGCGAACGGGAATTCTTTTACGTACCACCCCACTTCCACCCCAATCTTTTACAACCGTTCGCATATTCTTTTACATTGATTGTTGTAATTCATCTCAACTTGTAGAATACTTTTTGGGCAATAATACATGAATAGTAGTCCTGACTGCGGATTTCCGATTCGCTTATAGTAACACGTCTGCGTTCGTGTATACCCAATACTTGCAAAACAACATGCAAAAACCAATTAAATTATATAACATAATTACCAACAGTAATATATGCACATTCCAACACCTGATGACCTTAAACAGAAACGTACCGAACTTGGGCTCACTCAAAGTGGACTGGCAAAACGTGCAGGAGTCAGCCAGCCTTTGATAGCGCGTATCGAATCCGGCGATGTTGATCCGAGATTGTCCACACTGCGGAAGATATTTGATGCTTTTGAATCTACAGAGAAAGAGCAGATACTTGTAAAAGATATCATGCACTCACCTGTGATCCATGCAACTCCTGGCATATCGGTTAACGAAGCGGTGCGGCTTATGGAAGAACACGGGTTTTCACAGGTTCCTGTCATTGATAATGGTGTTCCGGTCGGGAGCATATCAGATAACCTCATTGTAAAGTCAATGGCGGATCAAAAAACGAATACGATCTCCCAGATGAAAGTATATGACATGATGAGTGAATCATTCCTTACTGTTTCTCCAAAAACCGATGTCGAAGTAGTATCACACATGCTTGAGAGAAATCCTGCTGTACTGGTACTGGACAAAGGACGGGTTGTTGGTGTTGTGACAAAGCAAGATGTGATAAGTTTATTGCATGGGTAGGCACAGTTCCAAAATCCAGTTATCCCGGTGAATGTATTAAACGCAGATGCGACCATAGATCCGTGTCTAATACTTTTTTTTCATTGATTTTGTTCAGTTTGAATGACTAAAATATCTATTTTTTGTTCAATATAAATGAATAAAATATAGTCATTTTGTTCAGTGTGAATGAACAAATATAAATATGAACACGTGATGATAATAATTATGATCTCAAAAGAAATGCTAAAATTGGTTCTTGTAGAACAAAGAGAGTCCTTATTACAAAAACCAATAGGTATAAAACGAGAGGTTTTAGATCATATAGTATCCAAAATAAAATTACCTCATATTATAGTCTTAACAGGAATAAGGCGTTGTGGAAAATCAACACTTCTAAGGCAAATAATAGATGATACGTACAATAATGACGATTTTTATTATATAAATTTTGAAGATGAACGGTTATTCAATTTCAATGCAAAAGATTTCAATCAGATTTATGAAGCTCTCGTCGAATTGTTCGGTGATAAAAAAACATTTTTCATTGATGAAATACAGAACGTACCAAATTTTGAAAATTTTGTGCGGCGTTTTTATGATAATGGATATAAATTTTATATAACTGGTTCAAATGCAAAACTTTTGAGTAAAGAGATTGGAACAAAACTTACAGGAAGACATCTGGATATTATAGTAAAACCATTCTCTTTCAAAGAATTCATGACATTTAAAGGCATACAATTTGATGAAAATATGCTATATAAAACGGAATCAAGAGCTGAAATAAAGTCTTTATTTCAAGAGTACTTATTTGGTGGAAGTATGCCAGAATATGTAATGTATAAAGATAAAGAACTTCTTATGCAAACTTATGAAGATATAATTATAAAAGATATTGTTGTGAGATATAATATTGAAAACGTTATTCGTCTAAAAGAACTATACCAGTATACTATAACGAATTTTTCAAACAAATTTAGTTTTAATTCCCTTAAAAGGATAATTGATTTTGGTAGTGTAAACACAATCAAATTGCATCTTGGATATCTTTGTGAAACGCATCTTGCAAAAATGATAACTAAATTCGATTATAGTATGAAAAAACAATTAATAAATGAAAAAAAACTTTATGTGATTGATAATGGATTCATATCTGCAATATCTACAAGAAGTACAAAAGATAAAGGTTGGCTTCTTGAGAATCTTGTATTTAATCGCTTGACAGATGACTTTGAAATATTTTATCATTCCGGAAAAAGTGAATGTGATTTTATACTTGTAGAACGAAACAATATTAAAACTGCGATGCAAGTGACATGGGAGCTTAATGAACCTAACAGGGATCGAGAGATCAATGGTCTTGTGGAAGCTATGCAAACGTATGATCTAAAATCCGGACTTTTATTGACCTATGACCAGGAAGAAGAGATTATTATTAATCTAAAAAAGATACACATTAAGCCTATTTGGAAATGGTTGCTTGAATAAGGTTTAGAGACTTTTTATGTTTTTCCGGTCACACGTATCAATTATGTTAACTGCGGATACACTCACTTCCCGGGCAAGTTGAGTGTATCTGCAGTTCGTTAAAATTCAAATGACCGGAAGAATTTTAAAAGTCTCCGAACCATTCCGGAAAATAATAAAAAGTCTCAAAACATTTCTAACTACAATTATATAGTAGATTTGCATTACTGCGTGCAAACGAAAATGTAATTCGGATGAGCATAACAAAAGTAATATAATTTCAATATAATCTTATAACATCAAGACAATCATAAAAATTGGGAGAATAATTATGGATTTGGAAGATACATTATTAATGATGCCGGGTCCTGTGCCGGTGGCGCCCCGAACACTGCGGGCAATGGCAAAACCGATGATAAACCACAGGGGTGCAGCCTTTTCTGAAATGTATGATGACTGCCGCGAGATCCTTGCAGACGTGTTCAACACACAAAACGACATCTTTGTTGTCAGCGGTTCGGGCAGTGCATCCATGGAAGCCGCGATTGGGTGTACCATCAATAAAGATGACAAGGTCGTTGCTATCGAGAACGGAAAATTCGGAGAGCGTTTCAAGGACATTGCCGGTCGATACGGAAACGTTGTGCCTCTTGAATTTGAATGGGGTGAGGGTATTGATCTTGGAATTGTCGAGGAGAAACTCTCAGAAGGTGCAAAGGCCATCACAATGGTGCACAACGAAACCTCGGCTGGTATCATGAATCCTGCAAAAGAGGTTGGAGAACTTGCAAAGAAATATGATGCATTGTTTATCATGGACGGTGTTACATCAATTGGCGGATCCGTTGTCAAAGTCGATGAATGGGATGTTGACATTGCGATAGTGGGTTCCCAGAAATGTATTGCAGCACCGCCAGGCCTTTCGATGATATCGGTCAATGAACGTGCGTTTAAAGCAATGGATGATGTAGACCGGATGCCGTATTATCTTGATCTTAAAGCATACAAAAAGAGTGCTGACAAGGAAAGCACACAGACGCCTTACACACCTGCCGTTCCATTATTCTTTGCATTACAGGATGCGCTCCATATTGTAAAAGATGAGGGAATGGATGCAAGGATCAAACGCCACCGAACAGGTGCGGAAGCGATCCGTGCAGCAGTTGCAGCCATGGGAATCGATATGCTTCCAACGTTGAACGAACACAGCAGTTATTCAAATACCGTTTCTGCAATGAAGGCACCCGAAGGTGTCAGCGGTAATGATATCAAGAAAGACATGCTTGAGCGTGGGATTGTAATTGCAGGCGGTCAGGCAAGATTGAGTGGAAAGATATTCAGGATCGGAAGCATGGGTAATTTCACACCACGTGATATACTTATCACAATTGCGGAACTTGAGACCGTTCTTCACAAACGTGGTGTTGTTTCTGATTATGGTGCAGGGATCCATGCAGCAACTGATGTTCTGGATACACTTCTGTGAGTATCAGTATAATTAATAATTAGTATAATTAGTAGTAGTTAGTAATTTAGATTAGAGACAACATGCCAACAATCGGAATTGTGGATACAACATTCGCACGCTTTGATATGGGGCGTGCAGCAATCGATGAGATACAGCAGAATGTGTCCGTTAAGATCAGGCGCGCCACCGTGCCCGGTATCAAGGACCTTCCTGTCGCATCCAAAAAACTTATCGAAGAAGAAGGATGCGATATCGTGATAGCGCTTGGTATGCCGGGTGCGCAGGAAAAGGATAAGATGTGTGCGCATGAAGCCTCAATGGGACTTATCACGGCACAACTTATGACAAATACGCATATCATTGAGGTGTTTGTTCACGAGGATGAGGCAAAGAATGAGCGCGAACTTGCGTTTTTGATGGAAAGCAGGGCACGTGAGCATGCTTTAAATACGATCCGACTTTTGTTCAAGCCCGAACAATTAACAAAACTTGCAGGAACCGGGCAAAGACAGGGATTTGAGGATGTTGGTCAGGTTCGGATGTAAATTTTAAAAAAATCCGGATATTGGACCGAACATCATCTTAAAATACTTTCATAGAAGTTATACATAAAGAGCACTTAAATTGATAAAACTACAATGGAGATAATAAATGGCGATTAATCTAGGATTTGTTGTGGCTGAATTTAACAGGGATCTTACGTACCAGATGGAACTTCTCGGGATCGAGCATGCGAAATTTTTAGGAGCAGAGGTCAAAGAGACAATTCTTGTTCCAGGTGTTTACGATATGCCGCTTGCGATCAAGAAACTGTGCGAACAGGATAATATCGACGCGGTTGTCACGATTGGCGCAGTGATAGAGGGTGCAACAAAACACGATGAGATAGTTGTGCAGCAGGCTTCGCGAAAGATCATGGACCTTGCACTTGAGTATGGGAAACCGGTTACACTCGGAATTGCAGGACCCGGTATGACCCGAATGGAAGCACACCAGCGTGTGGATTACGCCAAACGTGCAGTTGAAGCTGCGGTCAAACTGGTCCAGCGTCTTTGAACTAATTAATATTCAGCAAATTCGAAAAAACTAAAAAAGTTGATCATCATGGTATCTTCAAGACTCAAGCGTGTGGAAGAATCGGCAACGATCAAGATCGCAAATATTGCAAACAAACTGAAACAAGACGGAGTTGACATAATCAGTTTCAGTCTTGGCGAACCCGATTTTGACACACCCAAACATATCTGCGATGCGGCAGCAGACGCAATGTATCGTGGAGAAACACACTATGCTCCATCTGCCGGCATTCCTGAACTTAGGAGCGCCATTGCCGATAAATTGCGCACAGAAAACAAACTGGATGTCAGCGAATCGAATGTTCTGGTCACCCCGGGTGCCAAGCAGGCGATATTCGAGATTATGATGTCAGTCCTTGATGACGGCGATGAAGCAATACTGTTCGATCCTGCATGGGTATCATACGACCCGTGTATCAAATTCGCAGGTGCGGATAGCG
>JAUVET010000267.1 GCA_030594665.1 Methanosarcinaceae archaeon | reverse complement strand
GACAGAACCTGTGCGTTCTTACGCTCAACCATAGGAACATAGGTCTTTGCCGAAACAGAACTTATAATAGAGCGTTTCTGACTATCAAAAATACCGATAACATCGATCCTTGCCTTTGCAGAGCCGTGTTTCCCAGGTTTTGATTTTGTAATGCTTTTGATCACACATGGTTCGTCATCTACAACAACGTATTTTCCTACTTTAAGTGTTTTTACCTCTACTTGCTGTTTCATATTATATTCCTCCGTTTGATTGTGAATGTCTTTTAAGACATTTGTTAGTTGAATAATGGATTTATAATTCATTATTCCATATATCAATTTATCGCGAAAAGTTACTATTAAGTAGTATCTGGCAAATAAAATGCTTGAAACTATTTAAAATTGATTATTTTTTTTCGTTGTATGGATTTTATGAAACTTTTTATTATCTTCCGGAATGTTTCGGAAAACCACGGAGAACACAGAGGGACACAGAGAAAAAACAACGACCCTCTGCGTCCTCTGCGTCCTCTGCGGTGAATATTTTTGCCATGATTCATTTCATCCGGAATAAATTAAAAAATCTCGGATTTCCATCAGGAGATCCCTAACTCTTTCAATTTTTCACTTGAAGGGATCCCATCATTGTTCCATCCCCTGTAGTGATAATATTCGGTAAGCGTTTTTTCAAACTCTTCCTTTTGTATCCCGAATCCGATCCCATTCTCCCCACTTTTAAACATGCGCGCAGGAAGTGAATCATCTAAACGTGTGAAACCTGCACCGATGTTGAACAGCCTCTCAAGGTTCCAGATACGCTCACCTGCGCGCAACAGGTCTTGCGGTGAATAATATACGCCTGTCACGGCACTCAACAAGGCTGCAAGTTCCTCTTCACCCATGGCAAAGGATCCGAACTTACACACGGCAAGAGAGTCAACCGCAGCAGCTAGATTCTGGAATATCTGCACAAGACCAGCCTTGCCACTGAATGTAAGGCGGTCTATCAGTTTCGGTTTTCCGATCACTTCAGGTGCGACCATGTAAGCGCGGAGATGGCAGCCGCCCCTGTTCGATGTTGCATATCCGAGCGCCTGCCCTAAAACCCCGCGCGGGTCATAGCCAGGAAACTCAAGCCCTTTTGAACTCATACTCAACTCTTCGGCACCTTTTGAACGCAAATATGCGCGCGAACCTGCCCCCAGTTCACATTCTTCCTCCCCGATCCGTACTACCAGATCATCAAGTTTTGCAGGGTCGATCTCAGTGGATATCAATTCCGAATAAGCTGCGATGGTAGAGCCGCAGGAGATGGTATCCATCCCATACTCGTTGCACAGCCTGTTAACCCTGATAATGGTATCCATGTCCTTATTTCCGATGTCAGGTCCGAACGCCCATACAGTCTCGTATTCAGGGATCTCCATCTCGTTTTCCCTGATGCTGCGCTTGCACCCCACCGGACAGTTGTAGCATGAATGACGTTTGATATCGTAATTATCATTGATGTACTCACCTGACACTGATCCGGCACCTTTGAACTCCCGACTGCGGAAATTATCGGTTGGCAGTATTTTCATGTAGTTCATGAGGTTTACCAGCACCGAAGTGCCGTAATTCTTCAATCCCTTGGATGTCACGGGACTTGCGCGAAGAAGCCGCATAGCGCTCTTTTTTGCTTCTGCAAACGCCTCATCATCAGCGATCTCGGGCTTGTTGTCCCCTCTCACCACGATTGCCTTGAGGTTCTTGGAACCTGCCACTGCCCCCAGGCCACCGCGCCCGCATGCGTGCACATGATCGTTCATGATGTTTGCGATCCCGATCTTACGCTCGCCTGCTCTTCCTATGCAGGAAACACGCCCTCCGGACTTGAGACTGTTTGTTGTTTCCCGTGTGTTCATACCCCGGAGATGTGATGCAGAAACGATCTCAACATCTTCATTATCGATCTGCAGATAAACAGGCGCATCGGCTTTACCTTTGATGATCAATGCATCGATCCCTGCAAACTTCATCTCCTTTCCGAAAAAACCGCCTGCACTTGAATCAAAAATAGTTCCGGTCAGTGGTGATTTTGTAGTGATGGAATGCCTTCCTGACATGGGCGCAGGTGTTCCTGTCAGGGGACCTGTTGTGAGTATTAGCGGATTTTCAGGACTCAGGGGATCGATAGTCGGCGCGACCATGTCCGTGAGGATCTTCACTCCCATTCCGCGCCCGCCAAGATACTCTTTTGCACTCTTTACATCTGTTTTAGATTCAAATATCGACCTGTCACCCAGATCAACTGTGATAGTTCTTCCTGTCCATCCAAACATGTTATCCTTACCCTTATCTTTATCCTTACCCTTTCCTTGCAACGATTATCTTTGTGTTATAAGTGAACCGGATATTTCCCGTGTCATTGAGCCGTATGTCCAGATCCGTAAGATCATTTTCCATAGCATCGATCATCATTCCCTTGACAAGCTTTGCCGACTCAAGACCCGGGTCAGACATTGAGATCCATTCATCGAAAGCAAAATCGGCAGGCCAGTACTCAAAATGCAGGATCCCAAACCCACGATCGTTTAGCATCTGCACGATCTCGGATGGGCGATAGTGTTTTACATGGGAAGGATCGCGGATATGTTCCATCTTATTTTGGTATTCACTTTTTGTAATGTCTTCCGATGATGTAATGTCAGAAAGAACCAGTTTGCCGCCATGCTTCAGGACTCTTGTTATTTCAGATATTGCTTTTTCCGGATGCAGGAAATGATGAAATGCGAACCTGCATGATACAATATCAAAACTGTTATCTCCAAACGGAAGTGAATCCACGTCTGCCAATTCAAATATGACATTCTTAATGTTATTGTCTGCCTGATATTCCTTTGCGATTGCAAGCATCTCAACTGTCAGGTCAACTCCGATCACTTCCACTACATGGTTTGCAAACTCGAATGCCAGAAAT
>JAUVET010000130.1 GCA_030594665.1 Methanosarcinaceae archaeon | reverse complement strand
GGAAATGGGCAGTGCGGTAATCGGATACTTGATGCCATCAACAAACAGGCATTTGGAGGTAAGTCCAGATTTGCAAAATTCTATTCCCAACAAAAGTTCAAGAGCCGTGTGGAAACCATTGCAGTCAACACTGCGATCAATGACTTAAAGGAATTGAAGCATACAAAAGGGAAGGATCGGATCCATATTCCCCACCTGCATGGCGTAGGGGCTAACAGGAATGTTGGAAAATCGGTTTTTGAAGATCATAAAGATCTCATAATGCGCAAGATAGAGGACAGGGGCCGTTTTGATGTGGCTTTTGTGATAACATCTGCATCAGGGGGCACGGGTTCATCATTTACTCCAATGCTAATAAAGGAACTCAAGGAAAGATATGACTTTCCAGTCTATGCTATTGTAGTCCTCCCGTTCAGGGAAGAAGGTACACTGTATCTCCAAAATGCGGCATTCTGCCTGAGGGATATGCGCGATAGCGGTGCTGATGGAATAATCCTTGCAGACAACCAGTTCTTAAAACAACTTGGCGGCGACATAGAATCTGCCTATAACGGGATCAATGACATGATCGCTGAGCGTCTCTTATTCTTACTTGATGCACTCGACAGTGAGATGATGATGGTCACTGACCTTGGTGATTTTGAGACCGTGATGAGTGGGGGTGCCGGACTTGCCACAATTGGGTTCTACAAGGCTGGCAAGGATATTCCGGTAAAGACAGCTATTCAAAAAGCACTGTCTCCGTCCGGATTATTGTTCTCGACAAATGTCTATGATGAAGCAAGCAGGGCAATGATCATCATAAAAGGTGACAAGAAATATTTGAGCATTGATGACATATCAAATGAAGTTGAAAAACTATCGTCTGCTGTTGGTCACGTATTCAAAGGTATTATCGTAAGAAACGGAGAATACCCCCAGGTTCTTGCGGTACTCACATTGGAAACTACATCCGAGCTTGAAAAACTGTATTCGATTGCAGTTGATGCAATCCATCATGAACGGGAAAAGAAAGAACGGGTTGCTAACGAAAAAGAGATAGATAAATCATTCTCACAACTTGATGGACTTGAACCTCATTATTGAGGTTCATACTATTGAGAATTAGTTGCCTATTCGCTGTTTTGTGTGGGTAACTTCTTATTATTCATTATATTGTCAACTTTCGCTTTCATCGATTGCCTAAACTGCTAACAATTGATCTATTCATTAATACGCTACGCGCTGAGTTGAAGCGCTCTGCTCCCTGACACCGCCGAGGGTGTCCTCCGCTCCACTGCTAACGAAATAAGAGGATAGCACACAGTGTTTTGTTTTTGTATACATTTTGTAAATATATAATACGTTAATTCAACCGGAGGGTGATTTATCTCGTAGTACAATATGGTCTACTTTTTTTGGGGTCGAAATTAGCATTTACGATCAATCATTCGATAGTCTTATATATTGTACTTACAAGTTTGATGCATCAATATCAATAAACAACCGATTGGTTTAAGAGTCACTAAAGACAATCATAATTGATAATCTAAATATTTGATATTAGATAAAAACAAAAACAACTTATAAAATTATGGACGATTAAATATGGAAAACAGACCTCTTGATATACTAAATGATTCATTGAACACACCCGTTATTGTAAGACTTAAAGGTGCACGGGAGTTCAGGGGCGAATTGCAGGGTTATGATGTACACATGAATCTTGTACTTGACAAAGCCGAGGAAATAAAAGATGGAGAGTCCGTCCGCAAGATGGGTAGCGTTGTGATACGCGGGGATAATGTAGTGTATGTATCTCCGTAATGTATATTAAGTAATAAATGTATCAAGGCTAATCTCCTGCAACAAGATAATTTATCGGTCAGATTGACTTAAGCTATGTGAAATATATACAACGCTTACATGTTATCTGAGTTGTAAGTGAAAAATCATTCAACAATCAAAGATCATTATATAATATTTTTAAAATAAGGTGATAATAAATGTCCAAAGGTACTTCTTCAATGGGTAAGAAACAGAAACGAACCCATGTAAAATGTAGACGTTGCGGAAGCGTTTCACTAAATATTCATACAAAACAATGTACATCATGTGGCTTTGGAAAGTCCAAGCGCATGAGAAGCTATAAATGGCAGGCAAAGTGCAAATATTAATTTAACGAGTCAATTATCCCTTCGGTCGAATTGACTCGAACTATATAATTCCATAAATTATATACTATCAAAAATGTAAAGTTTTTTTCCATAATATATATGATATAAAATATATAATTCAAGTAAATCTGCTTGACAAAGCGGATTGGCTTGTTCCAGAGGATTAAATGCGAGAAGAATGCGGTGTTGTTGGTGTAGTGATGCATGATGCAAAATCACGATCAAACCCAAACCCAACTGCTCTTCAAATCTATTATGCACTCTATGCTCTTCAGCATAGGGGGCAGGAATCCACTGGCATAACTGTTCATGATGGAAACGCGATACATTCCCTTAAAGGAATGGGGCTTGTGCCGGAAGTTTATTCTAAAGAAGAGCTTAATGATCTGAGTGGTCATGTTGGTATCGGTCATGTTCGCTATTCAACAACAGGTGTTTCCGGAATTGAGAACTGTCAACCGCTTGTTGTGAATTTCAAGGGCGGAACAGTTTCTTTGGCACACAACGGCAATTTTGTCAATGGCAGGGACCTTCGTGATGAACTCGAATCAAAAGGTAGTATCTTTATCACAGATTCGGATACTGAGGTCATATTACATCTTCTTGTAAAAGAACTTCTCAAATCAAACATTGTTGATTCTATTCATGCTGTTATGCGCAGGCTTTTGGGTTCATATTCACTTACAATTTTAATGGATGACCTGTTAATAGCTGTAAGGGATCCGTTGGGACTTAAACCGCTTTGTATCGGGGAGATCGAAGGCGGACATGTGGTTGCATCGGAGAGTGTTGCAATTGACACGCTAGCCGGTACTTTATTAAGAGATGTTGCTCCCGGTGAAATATTGGTCTTCAAGGATGGAGAGGTCGAGAGTCATCAGATATATCATGAAAAGCATCCGGCACATTGTGTTTTTGAATATATTTATTTTGCAAGACCTGACTCGATCATCGATGGCCAGCTTGTATATCGTGTACGTGAACGGATTGGTGAACAACTTTCGATCGAACATCCGGTTGAGGCAGATATTGTATCACCTGTTCCTGATTCGGGGATTACGTCTGCGATCGGGTATTCTTACAAGTCCGGCATAAAATATCATGAAGGATTGATGAAGAACCGTTATATCGGACGCACATTTATCATACCCGGACAGGCTATGCGCGAGTCTGCTGTAAAACTTAAGATGAATACCATCTCGCAAAATATAGATGGAAAGCGTGTAATTCTCATTGATGACAGTATTGTGCGTGGAACGACGTCCAGAAGAATAATTGACATGGTTCGCAGCGCAGGTGCTGTTGAAGTGCATGCAAGGATAGGAAGTCCGGCAATTATTGCACCTTGTTATCTTGGGATCGACATGGCAACACGTGATGAGCTCATAGCAGCTCACAAGACCGTACCAGGTGTTGAAGCTGTGATAAATGCAGATTCTCTTGGTTATTTGAGTATCGATGGACTTGTAGAAGCAATTGGGATCGATAAAGAGAATTTATGTCTTGGATGTTTAACAGGTTCATATCCGGTAGAAATACCCGGAGAAAAATGCCATCGTAGACAGTTAAAGTTAAACGAGTTTTAGTTTTGAAGTTTAATTGTATTTTTAGCTGGTTTCGATAACTCACTTTCCGCAGGTATCTGCAAATTTTAAACAATCGTTTTCAAAATATACCTGCTGAAAGTGAGTGATAAGATGTCGATGCACAGCTCAAATTACCAGACCCTGTGCAGCAACCCCTCCGTAGGCGGCACGTTCCACTGCTACTACCCACCCGCATTCGTAAAATATACAGTTCCTACGTCCACTTAACTCGAATTATATAGTGCGAGGATTTTTTTGGTCAGTGGTGTGGGAATGCGCCGCGCGCGCGTGTGGCAGTGCTTGGATTGCACTTCAGGAAAGCGCATTTTAGCAATAGAAGTATCACGGTTTGACCGAAGATAACAAGAACATCCAGACAGGGATGTATGAGATCACTTTGTCATCTATTTCCTTTATTGAAAAGTATTCATCTGTTATCACATATCCTTTTTTGATATTAAAGGATGTCATAAATTCAATCAATCCCTTGTGGTCTGCCGAGTTTATTTTTTTTCTATATTTAACCTCTATCGGAATTACTTCCTCATGTGTTTTTACCACAAGGTCAACTTCCAATTTGTTTTTTCCCTGCCAGTAATATACTTCCAGCCCCTGTTTTACAAGATGGTTGAATACGATCGTTTCGATGATTAAACCCACGTCGGTGTTTGATAAATTGAAAAATGCATGGTCAGAGGCATATATTTTTGGATTTTTTTTGAAACTCTTAAGTGTATTGCTTGAATAGAAGTAACTTTTAGTCATGAAAAATGAACTACATAGGTATTCGATGTATGTTTTCACAGTCTCGTATTTAGTACCCAGCGCAGTTGTAAGAGTATGATATTTGACAACATTACCTGACTGTTTTAAGATTGAATAAAAAATACCTTCAAGTACGTCAACTCGCTTGATTTCAAAAAGGTTTATTATATCGCGATAGAATGTAAGGTCAAGATTGGTCTTGAGTATCATTTTGACTTTTTCTTCAGAAAAAGGGGGATAGAGTTCAGGAAAACCTCCTGATGTTATAAAGCGGTCAAACATCATTATTATTTTTTCTGCTTCGAACGGAAATTCGGGTTCTTTATATGATGTGATGTCAGTTTCCATCCCATTGTATTTCATGAATTCATGAAATGAAAACGGGAAAAGTTTCATTATATATATCCTTCCGATAAGACTTTCACCAGAACCTCTAAGAATATTCATACTGGATGAGCCTGAAACAATAAATTTGATGGGATACCCCATGTCGTATATGGATTTTATCACATCGCCCCAGTTTGGGACCTTCTGGATCTCATCTATGAATATGTATACACGTTGTGCTTCAGCAGGTACTTCATGCAAGATGTCCCTGAAATATATGTCAAATATCCGTTTAATGATCTGATCTTCCTGTTTGAACATGTCAAGGGAAAAATAAAGTATCCGCTTCTGTGGTACGGTTTTCAACAGGTGCTTGATTGCCTGTTTTAACAGGGTTGTCTTTCCAACCCTTCTGATGCCAACAATACCAAGAATTGTTCGATCATCCATGGAATCTAAGAAGTCGGGAAATATGTCACGTTTTACGAAACCCTCATCTATGGATATTTCACCGGTATTCCACCATGGGTTATATAGTGTCAATTCTCT
>JAUVET010000105.1 GCA_030594665.1 Methanosarcinaceae archaeon | reverse complement strand
ACATGCCAGCTTAAGACATCCAATCCCATGCTTCTTAAAAATTTACATATATGCCGGTATGTGGGGAGCATCTGCCGCCCACCGCGTATGGAACCGGAAAAAAAGACGTTCATTTAACACCCCTGAAATAATGACCTTTTGTATGATCTTCGGTAATATCTTTGCATGTTTTCGTAATCTTGCGACCATCCATAAAACATCCGTCGATCGCATCCCTGTATGATCGTACAACCGTTTCAACATCCAATTTATCAATTGTTCTTGCATCGATCCTGATGCTTGAAACACCGGCTTCAATAATTTTCGGAATATCGTCAAGCATACACAGCGTTTTTGAATTCAATACATGCATCCTGCAATCACTGTCCATCCTGATCGGGAACGTGTATCTTTTCTCATCCACAAGCTCAAACTCATTATCCTTACACGGCATAGGGCAGGCACCTTCATACATCCCGCCAACAATACAATGTTCGGATTCCATCAGTTCCAGCCGTCCGTGTACGATACATTCGGTTGCACCAAATGGAGCGATCACCCCGACCTCATCAAGTGTCAGTTCGGGAGAGAGCACAACCATATGTACACCCTGCCCGATCCAAAAATCAAGTGAACTGTGGTTGAACACGTTAAAAGGACTATCCACAATGATCCCAAGTCCCATCTTCTTTGCATGCCGAAACGTAGCCGCATTTGATACCAAAACCCCATCAGAACCAAGCGTTTTTGCCATCCGGAAAACATCATCGATCACATTCATCTTATTGTCTTTTACAATCTTTGGCGTATCGAAATATATCTGTCGTCCCGCTTTGTGCACATACTCAATGGCAGACCCATAGTCCGGATCTCCATCATTTCGCTGATATGCCACACTGAAATATATAACGTCTGCACCACCGGAGATCGCTTTTTGCACACCTTCCGGAGTATCAATAGTAACAGCGACCAAAGGTTTAACCGGAACACCGACCGCGCCGCATTCAGATCCGGATAATGAATATGCAGGCACAGGAACATAGGCAGCATGTGCACTACGCCTCCATTGTGTCACCCGTGCTTCATTGAGACGGGAGATCGTATCTTTTCTGATATCGTTTAACAGACTTATCGGGATAAATATATCATCCTCGACACTCGCATTGATGGTAAACACATCAAAAACAGTGTTTCCAAGTTTTGTTAATTGCTGAATGACCTGGGTTTTAGTCGTGGGTTTTTTAGTTGCCCGCTCGATCACATATTCAGACTCGATCTGTACCATATTAAAATCGATATCCTCAATATTCAACATAAATGGTTCCCCCAAAGCGGCTTTTGTGTTAATGGTAACAGGTACCTTTCGGAGTGGGACAGGTGATCTGAATGTTTTCTGTAACGATCCCATCAATGTCTTGTCAAGCGTTCTGTAAACAATACTGCCTGGGCGCACCTGTGTATCAGATGGTATATCGACAACCATACCCGCTTCCGCACGGTTTATTTGCCTGCCATCCTCATACATGCGGTGGACGACCTCACCGGTATCAACCGCGCCGGCCGTACCAGCTGCACCAGCTGCACCATTCTCCATCTGGATCCCGATCCCATCACCTGTGTTGAGTTGACCCGAAATATCCACGCGCATGCGCCCGGACTTGCGGTCATATCCTACAACAGTCCCAATAGGCACTCCTCGACTGTATGGTCGTTTTCGGCTCATCAAGTCGGTGTGGGGTTTTCCCAACAGGTAAGAAGAAGTAAAACCTCGGTTAAACAACTGTGAAAGGCGCATCGATTCGTCCTTTGTGACAAAATATCCGGAAGGGTTTTCCACATACCGATCGATCAGATTGCGGTATATCCTGACAACGCCTGCAACATATTCGGGTCGTTTCATGCGACCTTCTATCTTGAAAGAATCAATACCGGCATCAATAAGCTGTGGCAGAATTCCGGTTGTGTTCAGGTCTTTTGGACTTAACAGGTATTTTCCATCTGTTTTTACAACATGCCCGTTTTTACGCAATTCATACTTTTTACGGCAGGGCTGGGCACAATAACCGCGATTTCCACTTCGCCCCCCGATAATACTACTAAAAAGACACTGCCCTGAATATGATACACACAGCGCACCATGTATGAATGTCTCGATCTCAATGCCGGTATTGGTGTTATTAGTGTTATTGATGTTATTTTCGATATTCCGTTTTATCTCACGGATCTCATCAAGCGACAGTTCCCTTGCAAGTACAACCCTTTTTACACCCAATTCCTCAAGGAATTTCACTCCTTCGCTGTTGTGTGTCGTCATCTGGGTACTGGCATGAACAGGAAGATCGAGAGAGAGTTCACGTATCTTTGACAGTAGTCCAATATCCTGTACGATCACTGCATCGGCACCATACTCGTCCAGGTAATAAAGTAGATTGATGGCTCTATCCATCTCACTGTCTTTTATAAGGGTGTTTACAGTTACGTATGCCTTGACACCGCGCAGATGTGCATAGTCAATACCATCCATTAGACTGTTGACTGTGAAATTGTTGGCAAACCCTCTTGCACTGAACATATCAGTTCCAAAATAGATCGCATCGGCACCATTCTCTACGGCTGCTATCAGTGACTCCATATCCCCTGCCGGAGCCAATAATTCCGGTTTTGAGCTCATGTTCCTAAACTATACAATGTTCTGAATGTTATATAAAATGGTATATTTATTTCACCCGTAGAGATTGTCAGAAAAGTGATGAGATATGAACAGTGGGCTTTTCCGGCGATCTCCGTATCCAACATCACCATCATAAAAATAATACAAATGTCAAATGTTAAACAATAGGAGCCAGCAGCCCCTACCTTTTAACAATATATGATTTGATCAGGTAAACACAGATCAATATTACGCCGAGATTGTAGAATGCCTTGAAGATCGAGATATACTCGTACTCAAGCCATGTCCTGATTATACTTTCCATTGAAAAGTAAAGCTGGAATGTAGCTACGAATAGCAATAGCATGGCAATAATGAACACTCCCTGTTTGAAGTGTCCCTCCATTGCAGGTTTTGTATCGGTCGTGTCGTTCATTTCTCTCTCCTCCTCTGTATCAGTACCACTAACGATATTGAGGCAATCGCAAGTAATATTCCAAATCCGGGTCCTTCTTCCATTGGCATATCCCTATACCCCATAGGTTCTTCCATTACTTCCCCGGGTACGATAAAATCACTGGTCTCGATGTGTTTTGTCTCAACTTGCGTTCCAACATCAACCGTCATTTGTGGTTTGAGTTGTACATAATCTTCCCCGCGTTTGACAATGGTATCATTGTTCCATATCAATACCTCAACAACGTAGTTGTAGTGATTCGGAACTGTCAGGTTCAAACTTCTTATCACGGTGGTTTCGGGCTTGATCGAACCGGTCTGCATCCATTCCTTATCGGCAAGCAGGCGTGCATCCATCTCCCGTGCTTTGATGAGCATCCGGTAATCACCGCTTGTGACGGTTCCTTCATTTGTAAGATACAGGTCACTTTGTATCACCACCCTGCCGCCATCGACTTCACGCACAAGGAAGTCCATTCCGGCAACCTCGATCCCGATATCCTGAACATCTGCCGGCAGGTTCTCTAAATTATAAATTGTGATCTCCCCGGTATTCTTTCTCTTGTCTTCTTCGAACAGAACAGCAACGATCCGGTATCCGCCTTCTTTTTTCAGTTTAAGCGATTGGACAATGGTTACGGTATCACCTTTATTGATGATGCCGATATCGTCCTGTGTTTGCACCTCAAGCAAACCGGTTTTTGTGCTGAATGCTTTTAGCAGGAGTGATGTGTTCTTACTCGAATCGCCGTGGAAATTCTCAACATAAGTTGTGACATCAATATCCACAAAAGCACTTTTTACTTCCTTTGCAGAAATGTCCATGTTCGTAATTCTAAGCTGACTTTCCTCTTCGAAACTTCGAAGGCACCCGCTTGACAAAGTGGATGCAAGTAGAATAGATGTTAATATCAGAATTCGGATTATGGTTGATTTGTTCCACGACAAAATATCACCCTCAACTTTGTATGGGGGTGAAAGAATATATACATAACTGCTTATAAAATTTTATATGGGCAGCTGTTTTTTTTGCACATGATTCAACAACCGCCGCAAGCGGATTGATTCGGCATAAAAACGACCAACAAATACTATTTTTTTTCACCAGACACCTGTGCAACCAGCCCGGCCATCTTGACATTGCTTATTACACTTCCGGCGTGCTTGAAGGAATCTGCAAGATCGTCAGGGTGCATGTAATTTGCAGTAAGCATTTCAACAAACAAATGATACGCGAACAGCAACATTTTTTTTGTTGGAGAAGACTGTAAAACCACATCCATCACCGCAACCGTGCCCCCGGGTCTTACGACCCTGAACATTTCAGATATCACTGTTCTGGGATGCCTGACCTCATGCAAAGCAAAACTGCACACTGCGGCATCAAAAGAATTAGATGCAAATGGGAGCGCATGTGCATCCGAAAGTACAAATGAAGCATCTGTCTTTTTGCGTGCCTGGTTCACCATATGAAGTGAAATATCCGCACCAACGATCTCACACCCATCAAGTATCTCAGAAAGATAACCTGTCCCTGTTGCAAGGTCAAGCACCTTATCTCCGGACGTGATGCCTGCCTGTGCAACAAGTGAACGTCGCATCGAATCATACTTGCCAAATGAAGCGACCCTGGCAACCGTATCATATATAGGTGCCAGATATCTAAAAAGATCGTGGCTTTTTGTTTTTTTCATTAGGTGTTGCTCCTATTCCTGATAATGTTAAAGGGAAGATTTTTATTTCATTTAAATATATGTTTTCATTTATCAATTGACTGCATTTTCTACAGAGGATTTCAATGAAATCCTCGATAGGGGATCTCAATGAAATCCTCGATATCTTGATTATGTAGCAAGACATACAAAAATAAGGTTCAAGATATGGATGAGAAATACAAGTCGCTTTTAATACGGGAATTGGAACGGGAACTCGCAGATGCATCAAATATCAGCAAAAAAACAATTGCAGCGAAAATCGAAAACATTGGTTTTTCCTGTCTCATGTGCGGAAAATGCTGCAGGCGTGCGTTTGGGGATAATAGGGTATTGCTGATACCACAGGAGATACAGTTGATCGCAGACCATACCGGAATCGGGTCAGATGAGATCATAACTCCGGCAACATCGGATGATCCCGAATTCACTGACATAATAGATGCAAAAGGAAGAATACACACATTCGGATGGATGCTTTTGCGCAAAAACAATGGGGACTGCAATTTTATCGAAGATGCAGATATATCCAACAGGTGCAGGATACACAATGTGCGCCCGATGCTATGCCGTACATATCCATTTTACATGCAGAATATGGAACTTCATGTATCCGAATGTGAGGGGTTGGAGCGCAAGATATCGCCGGAGGAAAGTCTAAAGTTGGCAAGTGATGTGATCGACAGGTATGTGGCAGAACTTGGGGATACGATCGCACTTTATGAGAAGTTTGAGGAAATTGCCACAAAACAAGAAGGCACTGAGATCGCAGCCCCACATCCATGCGGAAAAAAAGACATTGTTTATGTCGTACATGATAGTAACGGAACACATGAGTTCATAAGGGAATAGGGTGATTTTTTAGAGACTTTTTATTATCTTCCGGAATGGTTCGGAAAATCACAGAGGAACACAGAGAAAAAATAATGACTCTCTGCGCCCTCTGCGCCCTCTGCGGTGAATTTTTTTACCACGATCCATTTATCCGGAATATATTAAAAAGTCCCGGAATTGGACGATAAGCACCAAGTTCATCGATTGATTTATTTATAATATCAACAATTAATTGCACGATTACCATGTCAAATAATGATCATCCAATGACAATTTCAGAAAAGATATTTTCAAAGGCAGCCGGAAAGACTGTCAAGACTGGAGATTTCGTACTTGC
>JAUVET010000082.1 GCA_030594665.1 Methanosarcinaceae archaeon | reverse complement strand
CCAGTCTGAAAAGTATTCAGTTACTTCCGAAGCACAGATGATACCGTTCATTGTCCATGCACCCGATGTTGATGCGAAAGTTATCGATGGTAAATTTAAATTCGGGCAGGAAGATATTGCCCCTACAATCCTCAGCCTGTTAAATATCCCGAACGGATTACGATTTGCGGATGGCAGTGACATCGGACTGAAAGATTACGTGAATATAAAAGTCGATGCGCCGGCTTCAAGTAGTGTGGAACTGGTACGAGATGGCGTGACGATTGCATCCGCGTCCGATGATGATGAATATCTATTTGTTGGTCTTGAGCCGAGGGTTAACTATACCGTGCGCGCGGGTGGTGCACAGAATGAAATGATGGAACAGGAAGTGTTTGCGGATTCGGATATGATGATCGAATTTAATTATCAGGTTGTGATCCCTGAAAATGAGGGGCATTTCCGGAATATGCAGCACCTCATTGGTGGGGTTTTGATCGTGTTGATAAATGTCATTGGGTTGGTTTTTATTGTGAGGATATTGAAGAAATGAGATTGCTTTATTTGAAATTGAAACCAATACAATCGTCGCAGGCGAGGGATTCCATACATTATGAAAAAAAATCGGTCGAATAAACCTGAGTTACATAGCATGTATGAGACTGTCGGGAAAGTGATAAAATCTGAAACTTTTTAATTTATTCTGGATGAAATAAATCATGGCAAATAAAATCAATCACAGAGAGCACAGAGTAGCATTGTTTTTTTTCTCTGTGTTTTTCTGTGGTTTTCCGAACCATTCCAGAAGATAATAAAAAGTCTCGTGTGTTGGTTGGAAAAACCTTTAGCTTTGGTGCTGCGATGAAAAGAATATGATTTGTGCTACGTTCTGTGAATATCCCGGAAAACAATCTGATTCAAGACTGTGCACAAATAATATTCACTGCAAAGGACACTCACCTCCTACGGAGTTGAGTGCCTGCTACGCCCGCAAGTCTTACCGCAAGTCTTATACTTTGAACCTTCGATATTAGTATGTGAGTGAGTTATATTTTAGTAATACTGATAATTACTTCTAATGGGGGAATGTATCACGGATACCGTTGAATCTGAAAAGAATACATACATCAAACTGAAGGTTGCCGAAGCAGATCAAAGAGATGTTGGAAAAGGAATTGTCCGAATTGATGAATCCTACAGGGAGCAACTTGGACTTAATGTGTTTGATGTAGTCGAATTGAAAGGAGAACGTACAACATCTGCAATAGTGGGACGTGCATACCCACCTGACGCTGGTCTTGACATTGTGAGAATGGATGGACTTATACGCTCAAACGCAAAAACCAGCATTGGTGAATATGTTGAGGTAACAAAGGCTGTGTGGAAAGAAGCAAAACACGTGACTCTTGCCCCCGTTACCAAAGGTATGCGCATATATGCGCCGGGTGATGCACTCAAAGCTTCTTTTATGAACAGGACAGTCTCAAAAGGAGATTTCATCTCCACGACAAGTGTACGCAAACCAAGGGAAAGCTTTGGCACCGGACTTATGTTCGAAGATTTCTTCCAGGACTTTTTCGGACCTTCATTCGGGCTTGGAGAGATCAAGATGCAGGTGGTCTCAACATCGCCTGCCGGAATCGTTATGATCACAGATATGACCGAGGTCGAGCTCCTGCCAGAAGCCGTGGAACTCCCGCCGGAACAGGCTATTCCGAGCGTAATGTATGAAGACCTGGGAGGCATCAAACCAGCCATCTCAAAGATCAGGGAAATTATAGAACTTCCGTTGAAACACCCTGAACTCTTTGACAGGCTCGGGATCAATGCGCCAAAAGGTGTATTGCTACACGGTCCCCCGGGTACGGGTAAGACCATGCTTGCAAGAGCAGTTGCAAATGAGTCTGATGTCCATTTCATATCCATAAACGGTCCCGAGATCATGTCCAAGTTCTATGGTGAATCCGAACAGCATATCCGCGATATATTTGACGAGGCCGAGAAGAATGCACCTTCCATTATATTCCTTGATGAGATCGACTCGATCGCCCCAAAAAGGGCGGAAGTTACGGGAGAAGTTGAGCGCAGGGTGGTTGCGCAGCTTCTCTCGATGATGGACGGACTGAAAGAGCGCAAGAATGTGATCGTCATCGGAGCAACCAACCGTCCCGAAGCACTTGATATGGCACTGCGGCGTCCGGGCAGGTTTGACCGCGAGATCGAACTGCGTGTTCCCGACACTGAAGGAAGGCTTGAGATATTCCAGATACATACACGCGGCATGCCATTATCGGACGACACCGACCTTCATGAACTGGCAAAGGTCACATACGGTTTTGTGGGTGCGGATATCGCGGCATTGTGCCGTGAAGCAGCCATGAGTGCACTAAGAACTGTGCTGCCGGAAATTGACCTTGATGCTCCGGAGATACCAAAGGAAATACTTGATAAATTGCAGGTCACACGGGATGATTTCAACAATTCAATGAAGGATGTGCGACCATCTGCCATGCGCGAGATCATGATCGAGATACCAAATGTTACCTGGGAGGATATCGGCGGGCTTGAGGATGTTAAGTGCCTGCTTAAAGAGGCTGTTGAATGGCCGCTCCAGAATCCGGAATCATTCAAGCGGATCGGTGTGGATGCACCTAACGGCGCGCTTCTTTACGGACCGCCCGGAACAGGAAAGACCATGCTTGCAAAGGCGATAGCACATGAATCGGGAGCGAATTTCATTACTGCCAAAGGAAGTGACCTGCTGTCAAAATGGTATGGTGAATCAGAAAAGCGCATTGCAGAGGTCTTTACGCGTGCACGGCAGGTATCACCTTCGATAATATTCCTTGATGAACTTGATGCACTTGCCCCTGTGCGTGGTGCCGCTATAGGAGAACCACATGTGACTGAGCGTATTGTGAGCCAGCTTCTTTCGGAAATGGACGGGCTTGAGGAGCTCATAGGTGTTGTGGTGATCGGCGCCACTAATCGCCCTGATATCATTGATCCTGCACTGATCCGCCCGGGCAGGTTCGATGAACTGATACTTGTGCCAGTCCCTGATGAGAAAACGCGACACAATATCTTTGAGGTACATATGAAAAAAATGGTTGTCGCGGATGATGTCGATATTGACGTACTTGTCGGGCTGACCGATCATTTTACAGGTGCGGATATTGCAGCGGTCTGCAAAAAGGCAGGAAGGTTTGCACTGCGCGAGGATCTACAAGCAGAGAGGATCTATCATAAACATTTTTTGATAGCGATCAATGAGACCGGACCTTCTGTGACGGAGGATACCATGAAATTCTACGAAGCTGTGAAAGGAAGTCTCAGGACAAAGCGATCAAAGGAGATCGAGAGTCCTGCTTATGCGTAGGCGCACTACTCCGATACAATATGCGCGCGTCTGCTACCGCGTTGTTATATTGTATTTGTATAGCTGTAGTTAGATAGTTCGTAGCTATACAGCCCATATTGCCAGACCCCGCGCAGCAACCCCGCCGCAGGCGGCACGTTCCAAACAGAATGAATAAAATCTATCTTGTTCGCATTAAATCAAATTTTATTGAGATATTACCGCAAAGTTCACAAAGTTCGCAAAGGCACGCAGAAAAAAAACAATGCTCCTCTGCGACCTGCACGCCTTGCGAACGTAGCAGGCACTTAACTCCGCAAGAGGTGAGTATTCACAGCGTCCTTTGTGGTGAATTTTTTTGATACGATCCGTTTATCCCGAATATATTAAAATGTCTCAGATATCAAGTACTTCCAGCGTTGTTCATTTGTGCATTTGCAGATCATGTGGGATTTGCAGGTTTTTGGAACTTGCCGCCTGCGGCGGTTGTATTGCTTTTAGCTTTAGTTTCAGATCGAACAATCTAATTTACGCAGCTATACAAATACATAAAACATATACTACAAGAAAATCTTCGATAATGTTCAGATTAATTCTGTGTGTATATTTTCACAAATTGGATTTGCCGCGAAAACGCCCATATTGTTCGCGTCAGTGGTATGGGAATGCGCCGCCTGCTGCGGATCGAGTCGGCATCAAAACAACTAAAACAAATACAAGTGTTCAATTCAAAATCCCAGAATATCATCCATTGTGTAGATGCCTGGTTTTGCATTGTATATCCATGCAGCCGCTTTCACTGCGCCGCCTGCAAATGCCTGTCGTGAATGAGCCTGGTGTTTGATCTCAATACGTTCGCCATCCCCTGCGAACATGACAGTGTGGTCGCCAACAATGTCACCGCCGCGAACAGCGTGTATTCCTATCTCCTTGCCGCGTGGTGCAAGACCATTGCGTCCGTACACATATTCCTTGCCGCCGAGTGTTTCGCTTATCACGTCTGCCGCTTTCATGGCAGTGCCGCTTGGAGCGTCTTTTTTCTGGTTGTGGTGCGCTTCTATGATCTCGATGTCATAATCGGAAAGTGATCTTGCCGCTTCTTTCAAGATATTGAAAAACACATTGACACCAACTGAATAGTTTGGTGATATGACTGCTGCAACGTTATTTTTTAGGATTGCATCATCAATCACAGCCCTCTGCTGCCCGGTGAATCCTGTTGTGCCGATAACCAGGTTCACACCGCATTCGGCTGCTGCGGGTGCATTGGTAACTGTTGCAGGTGCAATTGTAAAATCGATCAGGACATCTGTTTTTGTATCGGCCAGCACCGCTTTGATGTCATTTGCATCCGATACCGCAACACCAAGCGCACCGACATGTGCCATCTCCCCGGCATCATTTCCGATATTGTTAATATCAAAAGCAGCCGAAAGTCTCATATTGTCGGTCTTTACGATATTCTCAATGATCAAAACGCCCATGCGGCCGCATGCACCTGTAACTGCTACATTGATGTTATCATTAGCCATTCAACACACCTTTGCTGATCAATCATTTAACGCACCTATATTTTTTAGCGCATCAATGAGTATTTGATCATTAGCATTGTTAATTGGTGCAAGTGGCAGCCTTAAGGGCCCGCTCGCAAGTCCGATCAATTCTGCTGCACGTTTGACCGGAATTGGATTTGTTTCATTGAAAAGTGCACGTATAAGCGGTGCGAGTTCATAGTGGATATTTCTCGCTGTTGTTATGTCGCCACTCTTTGCAGCATTAACAAGGTCAACCATTTTTTGAGGAACGATGTTTGCAACAACCGATATCACTGCACTGCCGCCAAGTGTGATAATCGGGAGGGTCAGGCCGTCGTCACCTGAAATTACTGAAAAGTCGTTATCCATCGTATTTTCGATAATTTGGGTTACCTTATCAAGATTCCCGCTCGCTTCCTTGATACCAACGATATTATCTACTTTTGAAAGTTCAAAAATAACTTCAAGCGGCATGTCCTGACTCGTGCGGGACGGGACATTGTATAAGAGTAAAGGAATGTCCACTGATTCCGCGATCTTTTTGAAATGCTTGATCAGTCCTGTATTGTTGGGTTTGTTGTAATATGGGGATATAAGGAGCGCTACGTCCACTCCTGCGTCATCTGCATATTTCGTAAGCTCTATCGCTTCTGCAGTATTGTTCGAACCTGTACCAACCACAACAGGAACATTTGCACAATCAACTGAAATATCGATCAGTTGCTCATGCTCGGCTGTAGAAAGAGTTGCGGATTCCCCTGTTGTTCCACAGGGCACAATGCCTGATATGCCACCGGTCTCAACAAAGCAGACATTTTCTATAAATCCGTTTTTGTCAATAGAGTCGTCTTTATTGAAAGGAGTGATAAGCGCCGGCAAAACCCCTTCGAACATTGTATCTCCGCGTTATATAATTATTCCGGTTGAACGTGTGTTATCTTTCGTGTGACATAGCCTGCGACACGATTTCTGATAACCTTGCTCTGAATATCTGTGTATTTTGAGACAAGATGCTTGTTCTCATCAAAATCTCCTGTGAATACACCTTCATATTTATCTAATAAGCGAAATGTAATATTCTTGATATTTTTATGTCTAATATTTCCCATGTATTGATCTCCGAAATTAATCTGGTCGTTTGATTATGATTTATGATTATAACGATATAATATATTTAGGTAACCGCCTAATTGATAATCTTTCCATTTATACCTTTTGGATTAAAAGATAAATGTTGGCTTGATTTTATGTTTCATTCTCATTCTCAAACTTATATTTATATTTATACTTCTACTTCCACATGTACTTCATCCGATCCATGATAATCAGTTTTCCCAAGCAATCGGTCCATTGCAACCGTGTCCCTAAAAACATCCTCCCTGATGCCCTTGCGATTTATGTAAAGACCTATGAGCACAATAAGCAAACCAAGATCCGGCTTGGCACCAACAACGAATGTACCAAGCAGTACCACGGTTGAAGCCGCCAGTCCTCTCAATGCTCCTTTTCTGTATGAAACAAGGCGTGTACGCCTGAATATACGAATATCGCGCAAGGTCAGGAATAATACGACTATGTATGCTACTATTGCTAATTTTTGGTACATCTTATTGTCATGCTTTCCATTGGCAAGTATATAAGGTATTCGATGGTCTCTTCACGGGTAAACTTTTGTAGCTTTTAG
>JAUVET010000001.1 GCA_030594665.1 Methanosarcinaceae archaeon | reverse complement strand
AAAATTCGGATATGCGAGGGTATATTCCATTCTTTCCTTATTGTACCCCGCAACCGTCAGATAACCGGTCTGGAAAAGGATCGGCATAATCTTCAGGTTCTCCACCTCATAGGAACTGAATGCCAATTCGCTTATTTTGATACCATCTAATTTGGCCAGGTCAAATTCATTTTTCTTTAACAATTTTATCAGGAAACTCGGGGTAGCACTCTCAAACCAGTAATTACTAAACCTAAGGTTTTCAAACAAAAGAAGCAATGAAAAAGGATTGAAAACCTTTTCACAATTTCTGCTAAAGCAAAAACCATTGTACCAGTATGTTATTTTTTCAATCGTATCTGATCTATTAATCTCTTCTGCACTTGCAAGCAGATCAATATGATCAGTAAAATTGCTTTCCATCTCCTCTTTGGTAATCCCGAGAAGCGATGAATATTTCGTATCCATTGAAATATCTTGCAGGTTATTGAGACCGCTAAATACTCCTGCCCTTGAAAACTTGCTGACACCTGTAAGAAGTACAAACCTGATATGTTCATCACTTGCCTTGATAATTGTATAAAAGCCTTTTAATATCTCACGAAGCTCAACTGCGAGTTCCGGATTTTCAATATTATCAATGATTGGCTTATCGTATTCATCGATCAGGATGGCTACTTTATTGATCTCGCTCAAGTGACACACCGTAGTTACTTGCAATGGTGTTTAGTTGGTACAGGATAAAGCCTTTTAGATCATCCTTGTTTTAGCCTTTTTCTTGCTGAAATCGATCCTCACAACAGGATGTTCTTCCCATGAATAATCACTATTGTATATCCACAGGTCCTTAAACAACTCTTTGTTCCCCAAAAAGATCTCATTCAATGTGGAAATGAGCAGGCTTTTACCGAATCGTCTTGGTCTGGAAAGGAAATATACCCCTTTTGCACCACTCACCAGATCGAATATCTTCTCGGTCTTATCCACATACAGATAATCGTTTTCAACAATATCACGAAATGTTTGTATTCCGATTGGGAGCCTTTGTGTCATTTTGTTTCCTTATTCGTAAACGTTCAGTGATCAGATAATACTATTGCCATGCCAAACCATATGTTATTTTGTAAAGATGTTTTAGACATCCCCACAATGTGATTTAGTTACATTCTTACTTAAACATTACCTCATGCCTGAAGCATAAACGTAAAATACACAGAATTATAGTTGCATTTGAATATGATATTTACATATTGAAATAACTTGATTAAAAATATACAAATAATAAAAGAGCAGGGGTTTCGGATACGATTCGATATCCCAAACTTCAGTCATCATCTTTTTTGTAACTAGTTGCCCCAACCATAGCAGCTGTGATCGATTCAATACCATCAAGCCATTCTGCTACAAAACCGTATGGAATATCTTCCAATGCTTTTTTTGGTATCTTCTTGCCGCCAATTACAGCAGCACCGATCTGGGCAACATAGCCCATAGCAATTTGAACATCATCTGCAGCTTCCGCATCAATTGCAGATCTTATCAGATCTTTCATCTTTGGTTTAGGCTCGAAATCGCCTTCGATATAGCACTCACATGCGGCAATTCCACCCATAAGTGAAGTCTGGAGTGAATCGATCATGAGATCGATATCTTCAGATATAGGTTCAATTTCAGCAAGTACAATGTCCCGAAGATTTGCGACTGCACTAAGTGCACTTTCACCTGACAATACTTTCCTGTCAAATTTTGCGATTATCTTCAAGCATGCAAGGATGATGTCATCTTCCATGTTAACAAACACTTCGCTCTCTTTTTCGGAAGGTTCATTAGATCCGGTCAATTCAAAACCACATTCTTGAACCTGCTTTATCCAATTGTTCCAGCGTTCCGGTGTATAAAATTCATGATCAATTTGTTCTTCAACCATAGCAGGCATTTGTTTACCCCATTATTGATTTCAATGTTTCAAATGTTACCAATTGAATATTAATTTTTTAGTACTAAAAGATATTCGTCGGGAAAAATCTCCACCATGTCAAATTAACCCGCTCTGTGTATTTATATATTTATAATATATATTTATAGTATATATATACCTCATATACGACGAGAAAAATCAACTCCCAAATCGAAATTACATTGCAATTTCAACTTTCTTGAGAGAATATCCCAATATACATTCTTCGTCGAGATTACCGATAACCTTTACGATCGTGCATTTATCCCCGTTCTTGACACCTTTGGGATGGCATATATCATACATACCACATTCAACCTCATCACATGCCGGGGAATCATACCGTGTCTTTGCACCTTCAACTGCTTTCCTTGGATCCATCGAACATGTCACAGGTGCTATATTAACATCAACTGCTATCACACCACCATCATGTACCACACAATCATGTATAGTTGTACTTCGTACATTTGTGATCGTATATATGCGCCCTTTTTCGAGGTTCATGCATGTGCTCTTCAGGTTACATTTACCGCAATCAGGAGTTTCACCCACGAATGTAAAGCTCATCCCTTCATTTGCAAGCCGGGATCCAACAAGTGTAATTATAGTATCGCTATCAGCCATCTTATCACCTTGAACATGTATAATTATTATATAACTATTATGTAATTATTATGTAAGTATTAATGAACATTATATGAATATCAAATAAATGTTATAAATTCAAACCTATGCAATTACCTTCGTTATTCTCGCGATATTCTCTGCAGCATCAGGACTCAGACCTGTGCCAAGAATTGTATATCGCTCGGGGCGAATCGTGTGTGCAAGAACAAGCGCCTCTAATATATACTTATCTTCAATGCCAAGTTGATCGGCATTTATTGGCGCACGTATGGTCTTTAACGCACCCCTTATACTCTTCCAATCACCACCATGCAGATACATCATCATAATCGCTCCTACACCACATTGTTCACCATGTAGGGCAGGGATAGGTGCAACCTGATTTAATGCGTGACTGAACATATGTTCAGAACCTGAAGCCGGTCGTGTCGAACCTGCAATACTCATTGCAACCCCGCTTGATACGAGTGCCTTTACAACCATTCTTGCAGAACTTTCAAGATCGGGTTTTATCAGCTCTGCCGAATCTACCAATATCTTTGCTGTCATTCTGGAAAGTGCGGCAGCGTATTCGCTAAACGATTCATTTCTAAGACGGGATGCCAGTTCCCAATCAAGAACTGCCGTATAGTTAGATATGATATCACCACAGCCTGATGCAAGAAGATGATACGGCGCATCAGCAATTATTTCGGTATCAGCCACAACTGCCATTGGAGAATTCGCCGTGAAGGATGTTGATTTTCCGTCGTGTGTGATCGATGCCCGTGAAGATACAATGCCATCATGCGATGCTGCTGTAGGTACACTTATAAATGGCAGGCCAAGTTCAGTTGATGCAAGCTTTGCGACATCAATTGAAGTTCCGCTTCCAACTCCCAGCATATATTTAGTATCATTTTTCGATGCAAGTTCTTTGATCCGCTTTACTTCACCCATTGACGAAACAGTTGCAACCTCTATATCAACAATGTTACCCTCATCTTCAATATAATTATATACAACATCCCCGGCAATCTTCTTGGTGTACTTGCCTGTTATGATCAATGCACCATCAGATAGATTTAATTTCCTGCAGACATCCGTAACCATATTTATTGTCCCATGCCCGGTTACTATGTATCGTGGAAGTTGCATCCATTTTGATTCCCTGTATCCATTTGGTGTTAAGATCATACTTATACCTGCATACGAATTTTTATAATATAATTGTAATTAAACACTATCGAGATTTTCTGTCGAAATTCCCTATCGAAATTCCCTATCCGAATATTCAACTTCATGTCACTTATGTATACTGAACAGAGGTAATAATGTCATCAGTCATAGATAAAATTTCGCAATTTATCAGCACCTACTATATAGACCCAATTCTCTATGATGAAGGGTACAACATATTTAATACAATAACGTGGGCACTTGTCTTGGGCGTATGTATTTTTGGCGTTATGAAACTGTTAAATCGCATGAAAGTTACCATTGACGATAAATTTATACTTTCAGTTATCCCTTTTGTTCTTGCCGGTTCATCACTTCGTGTTATAAGAGACGCGGGATTTTTCAAATCCCCGATTCAGCACCTGTTCGTTACACCTAACATCTATTTTGCGGTGTTTTCCGTTACAGTACTTTGTCTCGCAGTTTCAAAATGGATGCAAAGGATGGGAAAAGTTGAGGATTATCGTACAGCATTTGCTGCCATGGGAATTTTGTGGACTGGTGTCAATGTTGTTGTTCTGTTATGTATTGAAGATATTGTTCAACCAACTGTACCTATACTTATTGTAGGTGCTGCGACCGTGCTGACATTTTTGATCTATAAGGCATCGAAATACGGTGGATATAAACTTTTATCCGGCAAGTTGAACTTATCAATTGTGTTCGCACACCTGTTGGATGCGTCTTCCACGATTGTTGGTATTGACATGCTCGGATATTATGAAAAACATGTTGTGCCATCGTATCTTATTGACCTTACAGGTACGGCATTTGTTATGTTCCCTCTAAAGCTCATGATATTTGTGCCGGTGTTGTATGTTCTTGACACACAGTTCAATGAGGATGATGAGTTACGGACACTTCGAACACTTGTTAAGATGGTTATTATTATATTGGGACTGGCACCGGCATTCAGGAATACGATTAGAATGACACTTGGTACATAAATCCATGAACGAAAAATATGAGAATGACCTGAGTTACCTTAAGGATATCAAAATCCATTTTTTTGTCATCACGTTAGTGTTTTTTTTGTCAACGGCAGCAGGGTTTTTTCATTCTTCAATGAATCCCGAATATGCTATGCAGTCATTAGATGATGTAAGTGAACTGTTCGATATCATCAAGGACCTCTCGCCAATCGGGATCATGCTATTTATTTTCTTTAATAACGCTATTAAAAGCCTGATCATCCTTATGCTTGGAATCGGTTTTGGCATAATTCCGCTTCTTTTCATCGCATACAACGGCTACATCATCGGTGTTGTTGTGTACGTCATATCAGATGAGAACGGATTGCTGTATGTCCTGTCAGCCATCCTGCCGCATGGCATTCTTGAGCTCCCGATGGTATTCATATCTGCTGCGATCGGATTGAAGATGGGGTATTTGCTGTTTAGCTCTATTAAAGGACAGTCTGTTGATATTAAAACAGAGTTCTCGCGCGGGGTGAGATTCTATTTTTACAGGGTGGTACCGCTGCTTTTTGTTGCGGCTGTGGTTGAGACTTTTGTAACACCATTTGTTGTTGCGGCGGTTACAGGGATTGGGATTTAAGATCAATGTAGACTCAGGTTCCACTGATTTTCACAACCACTATCAATTAGTGTAATCCGTGTCTCAAAATTCCGGCACTGTAACTATAATCAATTACCATTCAATTTGAAGGGGATACGCCCGGTCTTCAGGAAGATAGAGTCGTTCGTCAATCAAGGTTCGATAGTTTTCATTGGCGCAATTACAAGAAAGCAAACCTCAGAGAATACGGAGAGGAGTTGTACAATCCAATTAACAACTCTGCGTTCTCTGCGGTGAAATTTTGTTCCATCTTCACTGGAATAACTCTATTTTGGAAGAAACCTAAAATAAAAATTAACTTTCTGATATTTGATTCTAAACAATGTTTCGTAAACAAATATAAGTGTTCAAACAAATACTTATAAAATCCCATAATCAAAATGGGGGAAATAATGGAGAATAGGGAGATGGTATGAATGAGAAAATTGATAATATTATGTGCAGTATTGATGATGGTATCGTCAATTCCTGCAGCAATGGCAATAACCGTGGATGGTGATGAAAGCGACTGGATAGACTTGCTAGGTGTGAAAAGCATCGAAGATCCTGCCTATGACATCTATGTCACACCACCTGGTGGTCCAGATTACTATATTAACTGGGATTCTGGGTACGAAATGACTAAATTCGCCATATACTACGAAGCTTCGACAGATGCACTCTACTTCAAAATCAATACAACCGGTGTTCCAGGAGATACGGACGGGGATGGTGACCCAAATAATTGTACCAATTATAGTAGAGCAATCGGTGATGCCTTTGAAGTGAGTGTTGGTAATTTCATGGTATTGCTGGACGTAACAGGAGATGGAACAGAGGATTACAGAGTGATCTACACTGAAGACAACATCTTTGTGAAGTCTGGAACTGTGAACCATACAGCAAATTTCATCACAGAGCACTCCATAGGAGGAGAATTGTCACCACCATACAACGACAGTGTGGTGGAGGTGAGCATCTGGCCAGCACACAATCTTACAGGTTTTGGGGATTGTGATAAGTCTATTACTGTGCTGCTAGCGAGATGTGGAAGTGCTAATGATTACTGTTCCGAAGATTCAGTAGGTCCACTTGCTGTGAATGAACCACCAGTGGCAGTGCCAGTTGGAACCAATGTCTGCAAATGTACCGACACGGAGTTTGACGGCTCTGGCTCTTATGATCCAGACGGCACGATAGTCATGTATGAATGGAGCTTTGGCGATGGAAACACTGGCATCGGAGAAACAGTGAGCCACCATTATGATGAAGTTGGTACATACACAGCCACTCTGACGGTTACCGATGACTTTGGAATCAGTTGCTCGAATACTACTGATGTGGAGGTGTATGAACACCCGACTGCAAGTGTAAGTGCCCAGCCCTCCTCAGTCTATGAACCCGGAGGAGATGTGACATTCAGTGCAACGGTCAGTGGCGGTACTCCACCATACAACTGCACATGGACTATAGGTGACACTACTTACGCGACGGAAACAGTTCCATCAGGACAGCAGCCCACAGCGCACACAGTCTTCGTAAGTGAAGATACCACAGCAATCCTAAATGTGTTAGATGCGCACAACTGCCCTGCCACTGATGAGGTTACAGTAACAGTAAGACAAAATGGGAATGATCATGAGGTTCCAGCCCTGACGCCAGCGGGGATAATGGGTCTTATCGGATTACTTGGAATTGTTGGAATTATCGGACTGAAGCGCCGCGATTAAATTCCAATTTTTTCCTTTTTCTTTTTTTAAGCACCAATTACATCATTTTTCGTGGCCACTACGAACTGATTTGCTCACTGAATCAAATTTTTCAGTATTTCTTTCAAGTTTTGTATCTGTTTAGCGATTTTTGACGCCGAGTTAAGCCGCCGCAGGCGGCGCGTTCCACTACTACTACTCGGCCACATTCGTAAAATATGCAGTTCCTACATCCTGAGTAATTCGTGCAAACACAGATGCGCTGAAAGTGATTGAAATTCCGGTGTATGCAAGGTAGTAGTGGAGGACAGTGCCGCGCTATGCGCGTGTGGTAGCACTGTTTTTATCCTGAACTCGTTAAACCGCTTGCACTACAACACAACGGTGCACCGGCTAAACAGATACAAAGAAACAAAATCAAAAAACAACAAAAAAACCAAAAAAAAGAAAAAAAGAACGACCTTACAAAAGGTCGTGTAAATTAAACTTGTGTGGTCCAAGAGTTCCGCCGTAGTTTCCTGCTGTGATCGACTTCACACCAGGAATTGTCACGGCTGCCTTGATACCTGCTGCTGTTGCCTTTCCGACTGCATCAACGCTTATACCATTGATAACGATTTCATACACAGCATTGACATCTGCGGGTATCTCGGTGCCTTCGATCTGGTCCTTGATCGATGGGCAGAATTTCTCGTTCGCGGTTGCTTTTAAGAACTTGTACTTGTTAGCTCCCGGCTTTGATCCGCTTGAAACAATTCCACCAGGGAACGGTGTGATCGAACCTTCAAGTTGCTGGATCGCATCAACTGCAACCTCTGCTGCCGCAAGACCGCTCATCTGGCTGTCTGCGAGCATAAAGAAATTGCCGCCTGCTACTCCTTCCACTGCTCCGATAGAGTGCTCGACTAAGAAATCGCCTTCCATCATAGGAACCCTGTACATCTTCCTACCTGCGATCTCTGTCTCGGACTCTGTACCGTCTGCAAAGAACTTGAGTTTGAAACCTGTATCAAACTGTTTCTCAGCGTCAGGAAGACCGTTGAACACAGCAGTTGTAGGTGCTGTTAAAATGCACTGTCCCACACGCTCAAGTACCTGTGTTTCGAGTGCTTTGTAACCAAACGTGCATATCTGGATATACACACCGGGTCTACCGTCAGGTGTCTCATCGCCGTTAACGAACTTCTCAATACCGGCTTCTGCAGGGCACATGATAACTGACGTACCAAATCCTGTTGCTTCCTGTGCAGCCACTTGTGCCCAATGCTTTGTTGCTGCTGTGATCAATACCCGTGCCACTTTAATAGGGAACGCTTCTGCATATGTATCTTCTATCTCTACTCCATTAAGTTCCATTAAAATCCCTTCTCCGGAATATTTTAATATGTATTACAGTACAGATAAAACGCAATTGCAATACATATATCCTTCGAAATGTACCGACTTCATCTTTCACTTATGACCCTGCGACATCCTCTGGTAAACATCATCAAAAAAAGAATACATCTCGCCCTCCGAATCCGTACCCTTATACTTACCAAGATCAAAAACAGCATCATTTACAATAACAGACAATGCCCCAACCCTTGACAATCTGGAGAGAGCCGCTGCGGATGATGTCACTGCCCCCCTGAGTTGTTCCTTGATCGATGTATCACATATTTCCATAATCGCTCCAACCGCTCCCGATGCACTTTCATCAAAACCGTTCTGTGATGCATACTCACCCATATGCTCGATCGCTGTCACAATCCTTGAAACCTCAGTTTCGGAATGGTTCCGCACCACTGCGATCCCAATATCACGAAGCGCGCCAACAACATCTCCAATACCTGAACTTCCGAGTGATTCACCAAGTTCCCGCATACCTGATATAACCTCCCACAAAGCCCTGGGCTTCTTCCCTTCCCTCTGCTGCTGGGATGACTTGAGCCCGATATCACGAAGTGCCGTCACAGCCTGTTTAGTTGATGCAAACAGTTCATTTTCACTGGACAGTTTTGCAATCTCCATAAGCGCACCCTTAACCTCAAGCAATGCTACGTCATGGTAATTCGCAGATGCAGCCGAACCTATGTTTTTGAGAATCACAACCGCTTTTTCCACTGGATCTATCTGCTTTGAACCTGCCGATGCAACAGCTATCTTACCGGTTACTGCCGCTAACTTTTGCTGTGCCTTTTCATCATGCGCATGATTTTTCAAAGCTTCAAAAGTTGAATCAATTGTAACAAGACCATCAACTGTCGCAGATTCACTGCCAGACGTTGAAGATATATAACCGATCTCACCAATAGCACCTATTACCTCACCAAGTGTACCACTTTCCTTTTCCAGCATAGCCAATATCCCGATCTGGTACAAATGCGAATCCAAGTGTTTGGCAATAGTCACCGTACCCTTTGACCCGGTTATAACCTTTGCACCAAATCCTGAGATCGAACGGATACCAATTCTGGCAGTTGTATAATCATGGTTTCGAATCGCACCCCTTATAATATCAACCGCAGGCTGCACAGGGTCGATAGAATAAACACCAGCCGCGCTTTTTCGACAGGCTTCTGTCAGGTCGTATGCAGTGGTATCACTTGTAATATTTTCGAACCTCTGTGAGATATGCTCCTTGTACAGCGAATTGGCTAGCAAAAACCCTATTCCGCCAATACCAAGTGCCGAAACTGCGATTATGGGAACAGTGTTTGTCTGGTGTGTTCCTAAAAGATTCCATACCGATGTAGCAAGTGCAGCCGTACCTACAATGTATGAAACTCCGATCACAGCAGTCGTGTTCTTTGTAGGCAGCCAGACGCACAGCACCCACACACCCGCAAATACAAGAGATATTGCCATATTTACCTGTATGACTGCTACGTCAGCGATATTTTCGCCTGTCAATAGATTAGCCAATACCGCCATCTGAATAACAAATGCACCGATCGCAAGGTCTGCGCCTATGCCGGAAATTGGGAGTTTAAAACGGTTTTTGAGAAGAATATCGGATAATAAAAATAAAGCAATAAAACCGATTATTATGGCGGCATCGATGATATAGGTAATTAGAATTTGCATATTAACATATATTCACGTGAATTTATTTTAAATTATGGATTGACTTCCGGATGCAATACTGCTTGATCTGTTTGAAATTAGTAGAAATTAATAATCGTAATTATTAAAAGCATGCCCAGTACGATCGGCCAATACAGTAGCTTAAAGATCAAATTGTCCCTGTAATCGACAAATTTATTCTCAATGCAGGAAGCAAGCAGAACGGAATTAATAGATACACACAGCAGGACAAAATATATTACAAAATAGAAATACTCAAGATAAATGACTCCGGTAGCAGCCAGTTTCTCTCTCAGGGAAATATGTGACACAATAAGTACAAAGAACAGGGCGGCACAATATGACAGAACTATGGCCGAACTGAAACCATACAAACGAATATTCCTATCATCCGTTGTTGAGATCATAAGAACTGCGAACAATAGGAATGACACTACAATAAGTGGGATCAAATTAGAGATGATCGAACCTATTATATCCCTTTTCAGACCAACATTGTAGTAAAGTTCAGGGAATTCCTGCTGATAATCCCCTACCCCGAAATTTGCGTTATAGCTGTTACTCCTGTAGCTGAAGAATGTATTTTGAATACTCCATCCTTCCAGGACAAAATTCTTTTCTAAACCTGGTTTAGACTCCGGATATAAACTGTCATAAGAATTTAGATCAGGAATGAGAATGATATTTTGGTAGAAATCCTTATGCCAGAGTCTTATCCAGACATCTTCCCGGTCAAATGGATATCTTGAATAATCGAATGATTGGCGCAAAACAGCCCTGAAATACCATCCAATTGTATCATTTTCCTTATAAATCTCTTCAATGTCTACACTTTCGGCTTCCGGGAAAATAAAACCCGGTGAAAATTCATCAATCTTAACATCTGAATAATCCTGCCAAATATAACCGGTAACAATCACATTATTGGCACTTGTAAATTCAAGGGACTGGAGAAAAACACCGGTTGGAACACGTATCACCTGACCTTCATAAGATGCCAGATGTTTATGCAGGGACGTTTCAAGACCTACCCTGTCAAAAACTTCTACATCCTGACTGTTCTCATCCGGTGGGTCTTCCAGCGCAATATCCCATACAAAAAACATACCACTAATGCAAAGCACAGAAAAGATAATCACAACAAGCCACAATTTATCGGAACCACCTTTATATGCCTGGGATACAAGGATAGCTAAAAAGAACAGGAATGCGATTACCGACATCCCGAATAAGATCCTTAAATGTCGTTCGACCGTTTTGGTTTCCTGAAATACCTCATCTTCAACAAAGACAACTCCCAGTGTCCAGTTTGTTGATGGGATCAATTCATAGAACACCCATGAATTCTGGCCTGTGAACTCATTAAAGATAACCTTGTGCTTTCCATGGGTTATATTTTGAGTAATTGCCCGCAGAGTATCATCAGTATTCTGTAGATCATTTACATCTTTCCCGAGGTATTCCTGAATTGGATGGGAAACTACAGTTCCTCTATCTGTCAGGATAAATCCATAGCCTGTATTACCCAAGTCAAGTGATCCGACCAGAGATCGTACACCGTTTAAAGAATAAACGGCTGAGGTAACTCCCACAGGTGTTATCTCCTGGTTTGATCCGTTTGGGCGATAAAAAGGAAGAGCGTACAATACAAGTAATGTGTCACTTGCTGTTCCGAAATAGGGTTCGACCCATCCGGCACCTTCAACTAGCGGTTGGTGATACCAAACCGTCCGGGGGCTGATCCCGTCATTCACATCTGGTTGGGTGTAATCATAAACATCTTCAATTTGAATGAGTTGCGGTTCATTTTGTTCCCATATATAGTAAGGAGCATAAAGCCTGGTCGTCGAATTGTATGCATAGGGTTTGTATGCCGCCACTACACCATATAACTCCGGATGATCCTGCAGCGTATTCTTCAGTCTTGCAGAAACCTTGTCATCTTCCTGTTTCCCTGAATTGAGGTCATTTGTAATGGATTCGGAGATAGTTATCAAGTTTACAAGATTGCTGTCAATCTCAGCCGCAGCATCTTTAGCTTGGTTCCTTGCATTTTCCTTTGCATCTTCCAACATGGAGGAGGTGCTGTGCATGTAGGTATAGCCGAGAAACAGGACTAAGAATAGAGTGATTATGCAACACAGTATACATATTCGAAATATGTGTTTTTGATATTTATCTTCTTGGACCATTGCAATTCCTCATATGTGATCTTTCCAGCGGTATTTACTTTTATTAATCTGAATGTTAAAACGTCATCATTTTGATTGAGAAAGGTGTCCATGAGGATGCTCTGGATTTACTTCCATTTAAAGAAATGCAGTGGAACGGGTTACTGTATACGTATTTGTATAGCTGTGTAAATGAGTTCGTTCTATCTGCAACTAAAACAAAAACCAATGCGACCACTGCAGGCGGCATGTTCCAAACATTACATAAAAAATTAGATCGGTCGAATTAACCAGAATTATAATGCATATATATATAATTATCAGGGAAGTTATAAAAATATAAACATTTGCAATAACATTTCTATGTATAAACGCTATGCTGTATTGTGATATGTTGTTTTATAAATTTAAATGCCGCGGAAAAATCCATATCGTTTGCGCCAGTGGTGTGGGAATATGCCGCGCTGCGCGCGTGCGGTAGCACCGTTTTTATACTTAACTCGTTAAACCACCTGCGTCATAACACAACTATCAACGATGCACTGGTTAAATAAATACCTGTATAGTTATAAATGAACTTAGCATTAACATAAAACTGAATGAAGCAGGAGGTTCCATCCTCGCCGTATAGCAGCATAGGGGAGTAGTTTACTCTCCAACTACATTACAAAAATCTACACCATGGTTTAAAAAAGAATGGGACATTTCCATCTGGCCAAAGACAGTTGCAGAAAGTGAGTTCTTTACCAAATGGTAAATCCCAGATCATATATGCAAGTGTAAATCCCATGATATAGTTTCCAATTATTCCTTTGGCAAACCCAATCGCAAGCAATTTGTTCGGATAAGTTGACTCAATCCACATTTTAAAGTAAATGGGCACTATGTTTACTAAAGCCATAACAGAACCAAGCACAAATCCCTTCATGAATAATCCTTTCGGAAAAACATCAAACAGAAGCCCAAGAACAAAAACAACAGCCCATAAAATACATTGGATCAAGATAATTAAATACTGAAATAGTATTGTCTTTGGAATATTTTTCCACTTCTTCAATGCAGATGGAGCCCCGGGATCTCGGCACATTTTTTCAACCGAGGTATCTTTGTATACTACACTCCTATAAATGAAAAATACAATTGAAGCCACAAATGCCCCTAAAATGGTTTTATATATCCCGATATTAACTATAAAGCAAATTAATCTAAATATAAATCCTAAGTTAACATCTAAGTCAACATCTGTGTCAGCAATTGAGTCAACATCCAGGTCAACAATTGAATCAGCAACCGAATCATTATAATCACTTAATTCAGGTACTGTTAAACCTGTACTACGCCACACATCAGGATTTGTAATTAGAATCAAAAACAGACATAAAAACAACAGTGACCGGAGCAATTTAATTGGAGCCATGGTATTTTTATTTGTTTAGCAAATGCATAATTGTGTTGTGGACAGTGGATTGGTAATTTTGGGCGGTAACCAGTAGGTTGGCAGCGATAGAATCCACCACCTGCGACGGTTGTATTGGTTTTTAGTTATAGTTTCAAATAGAACAATCTCATTTATGCAACTATATAAATACCTTTTATCTCATGCCGTACAGATATTCGGCAAGGATGGGTTCATCACTGTTTTGCCGTAATAATCCGGCAAGTACCAGCTTTCGATCGTTGTATTTATTTCAAATGAAGAAGCTTTTTTACAAACATAAATATGAATCACATCTTTGCCGTCATTATTATATCCCAATGTAATACTTCCTTCCACAATTTTGTTTTCTTCTTCGATATTGGCCATATTTATTTTGAAATGTACCACTCCATCATCAAACCGGCGTTTATTGGAATCATATCTTTCACTGCCATTCCACAGTTCGATCCAGTTCTTATCAGATCTTAAGGTCCACCACGGAGCTCCATCTCCTACATTTTTCATCAATATCCTGAATTTCTGTGGGTCTTCAAATGTAGGTTCAACTTTTATATCCAATTCCGGCCTTTTCTTTTCCTCTTCGACATTAAGGTTTAATGTCATAGCATCCGCAAAAAATTTCAATTCAACAAAGTCTATAAAGTCTAACTTTGTATTAATTAGAGAAAAATCCACTTCCCTCTTTCCCGGGCTAAACTGGAAATCAGGAGTTAATAACGTAATTTGGACTGTGTCCGATTTTTGTCCTTTTAATTTATCAAATTGTATCCATTGCTCTTCTGATTGAAGTTCCCAATTCGGATTTACAAATGGCATCCAATCCCATTTTTTATCAATGGTCATGTTTATGGAAACCATGTCATTTAATCCCACAGTAATATTTTTATCATACTCTGCTACTGGAGTACTTGCAATCAAACCTGCAATTAAAATTCCAATTATTGCACTAACGATTATAATTCCATAGACAAATCCCTTTAATAATGCAAACTTTTCTTTTAAAGCTTCAGTTTCTCTCAACAAAAATTTTTTCTGAATTTCTGCTTTACCAATAACGGTACTGAACGTTTTTTTTTCAAAACCATCTTTTTCAATGGTATACGTGAGAGTCTGCCCGGTATAATCATCATCGGATTTTAATTCATAATAACCATGCTCGTCAGTGAAAAAAAGAGTCCCTATTTCTTTATCCTGAACTTCAAGCCTGATCTTTGCAAGTGCGATCGGCTCATTATTCTTTGAATTTAGAACTGTACCAGATATTTTCACACCCATCACTCCAGAATTTCATAATATTTGAACTCCACTTCTACTTTTTTATTTGAGAAGTTCTTAACAACCAGTACATATGAAAATTTATTATTATCTTCCTCCAGAGTCTGTACGACCTTCTGGTATTGAAGCTGTTTTTGGGCAGATGGGGATACCGTTTCAATATCCGATTCCTTTATACCCTCCTGAGAAAGAACTGTTCCGGATTTACCTTTTTTTGAAATCAGGTTAGTTGTTTTTTGAATTAATTTGATTGCCTGTTGTTTCAATTTAATTGCTTTTTGTTTCAATAAATTGATTTTTTCACTAAAGTGAATTGATCTGGTATCACCTTTTTCCACCTGCCACATCCATTCAATAACTGAATTCGGAGTAATGGGAATTACGCTCGTTATAAAAAAACGATGTTTGGTACCGGGTTCGGTGAAATCCACCTTTGCTTCGGATCTGGGTCCTATTTCTGCAGTACCTGAAGACTGTATTGTGCTCATTCTGGAGATTGGTACAGATCTTTGTGCAATCTGGTCAGTACCAACCATGTTCTCGCTGAGTTTTCCGGTTAATGTACCGGAAACGTTCAGGTTTCCTTTCAGTGTAGTGTTCCTGGAGATGATCTCTAATCCCGGGTTCACCCCGGCCACACCCTTTATCCGGGGGAATTTATCAGGATCTTCTTTCGTTGGCAATGAAAAATCGATACTTTTGACCTCTACATCCCCTCCGATGTTTTTTACATTTCTACGTTCTTCCAGATCGATAGAGCTTAGCGTATCTTTTTCCCGGTCAAATATAAGTTTTGCCAGAATAATCTTCATTGACAATTCATCAGGTTCATTCGTATCATATTCAATAATACACTCTTCGCTAATACGGGCATATGATCGATCTCCTTCCCCCTCCCTGAAGTCTGTCTGTTCTTCATTATATGATATTGTAAGATAAAGGGACGATGCTGTTGATTGGGACAGGTCGATCTCTCTCAATTCATCAAGTACGATCTGTCTTCCCAAGCCATCAATAGCCATACCCAGACTGATTGTTACATTTTTTGTACCGATCTTTTCAACATTAAGACCCCGTGCAATACCCCATGTGTGCAAGTTCCTGTTATGGGACCTGAGCGCATCGGCATGATATAGCTGTTCATCCTTGAAATCATCGGCATTTAATAACTGCCCCGTATAATAATTCAACCTTTTATGAGATGTTTTATCGGTCATGGAACTCCTCCTTCCACTATTTTATAACAATGTATTTTCTCCAATATTCGAATTGACACCTAACGTTATTCTGGGATGTTTTATATTCAACCAGTAATCAGTGTGCATCGGTTTCTCTGAGTTTATTATTCTTTCAATCATTTTCTTTTTGTTCTTCCATTTTTTAATATCAGAAGCGCGAATGTTTTTTGCATTGTATATGATGAGCCCACCATTCTCCTTTTTAATGTTCAGATCATAAGTTTTGTCACCTCTTACCACTAATTCGGCTTTTCCCTTTTCTTCATTAAGCCTTATCTCGGCCGAGTTTTCATCCCTGGTAATGCTGGTGATTTTGCCATCACCTGATCTGTGGATATCTGCACCTTCTGCCCAATCAATACCAAAATTATCTTTGAGATAACTTAAGAGTCCTTCACTCTCGTCCCCGGGAACATTATCCCATCTGAACATATACATTACATCCACTTCAACAATGAAAAAATGCGGAGGGAATCCGCCCACTCTGGCTTTTTTCCCAACGTAGGAAGTTGTTCCGACCTGGAATTGTTCCGTTTCTCCAATAATGTTAATGCGTTTACCCACATATATCCGCAGGTATTCCTCCAGCCCTCTTTTTGTTCCACGCATCCTGTAGATAGGGATAATTCTGGCGATAACTTCTCTCTTTTTCTCAAGTTCCCAATCATCTTTCAAAACAAGAGCCGTCCAGCTAGCCAACCAGCGCAGGAACTCGTCCGGAAATCCATCTGTATCCTCATCCGGTCTGAAATAGGTTTTAAAATTGTTTTTTTCATTATCTTTTAAAGGAGGTAAGAACGATTTTTCCGTATCATCGAACAGGAACGAAAATCTGGGATGAAAAATATCTGAAATAATATCAAGCATCTCTGTAAGGCTATTTTTCCCATTCGAATCATCGTCTTCAATTCCGCCTATTATAGTTTCGAATATTTTGAAATACCGCTCTAACAATGGACCTGAACTTGGACCTGAACTTGGACCATCTCCACCTTTTGATCCCTCATGAAATACTGCCGGAAGAAAGCGTACATAATTATTTCCCGATTCGACCTTATTCATTTCTCCTCCTTCCCAACATCTACATTCAATGAATCAACTTTTATAAGTCCGGCTATGAGTTTAATTTTCAATTCCTTATTGCCATCAAACATTGTTGATTCAACTTGCTTGACACCATCCGTTTCCTCAACGATCCGGGCGATCTCATATATAGAAAGTGATCTTCTGTATGGCCATCCTGTTTTGTCATCTCCCCCGAAAAAAGGGTCAAGATGCTGCAAGATGCTGTTCTTAATATCTGTCTCTATTTTTTCTGGTATGGCATAGTGATGGCATACAACTTTCAATTCTATGTTAACATCCGAATAAACAGGTTGTTTAACCTCGATCTTCGTTCCTATAAGCGTCCTTGGGTTCAGGTAATCCTTCACGAACCCAACAAGTTCCCTATATCGTTCCCTCTTTTCAGACTCAGAAAGTTCTTCATATTGTTTCCATTTGTCAGGTACTAAAACGATCTCAACCTTATTCTCATCCAGATCATTTTCAACAATAACTCTTCTGACTTTCACATTGAACAGATCAGTAGCTTCAATGGCAAGTTGCCGAAAGTCATCTTCTGTCACTGCCCTATAACGTGACGTCAGGAACTGTAGAGCTTCCGTTTTGATATCCGGAACTGTTTTGTCATGTCCTTCTTCGATTTCCTTTAAAAATTCAAGGATATTTATGTGGTATTTATCCTGATGGGAATCTTTTAGCAAACGTTCAACTTCATCTAGGCCTGAAGCACCTGCTACAAGTCGTAAAAAATTGACATGAGATTCATAAGGTATCCTGTTCATCCTGTAAAATGTTGTTTCTGCAATCCAGGAAAGCAACTCCAGAATTGTTATACCAGGATCTGATGGATTATGGTTTGTCCATTTATCTGTATATTTCGGGATAGATGCAACCATCTCACCTGAAATCTCTTCATAAGTCTTTGTATCAAAGTCGGGCATCTGTATTGCCATATTTCATCCCTCGATTTCCACTTTGATAATACCGGCACAGGGCAAAGCATCCGTTTCGACCAATAGGTGTCCTGCCACGGACAACTCTTCTTTCTTTTGTCCTGGCAATATTCCTGTTAAATCAATTTCATTGATATAATCCACTCCTTCAATGCCCTCGATTACAGTAGCCACCTGTGAGATGGATATATTTTGTCCGAAATCCCATCCCTTTCCCATATGGCCGCCTTTTAAAGGATGCAGAAACGTTTTGAGCTTTTTCTCGACCCTTTCTAAAACAATAGTGCTCTCCTTCAATGATACCGGCCTGACCTTAACATATGCATTTATCTGCATATAATCAGGACCAACGGTTTTTATTTTGTGAAGAATGGTAAAAAAAGCCCGCTCCTTCAGGTACATTTCAACCGATCTTAAAAGACCTGAATCCGGAAGAGGTTTCTCACGCTCATATTCCGGAACGATAATAACGATTATTGTATCATTTTTTAATATACACCTTGCTCTTGCCACATACTGTGAAGCCTCATATGCAAGCCACTCAAAATCTTCACCGGTAACCGCACGGTCCCTGTTTTTAATGATATGGGGATATCGATCAACCACACTTTCAACACTCTCCATGTCCATGCCACCCGATGATGGGATATGATTGGTCACCCCATCAATATTCGGAATTGTTTTCTTTAACGAAGTAATAATCCCTGACGCTACGTTACCTCTTGCACCGCCTCCGGACCTATAGCTTCTTGCAAGAATATTGTTCTTACCTGTAGGTGGCACCATGCCCCTGACCCCATCACCAAAAATTATTACCCCATTTTCCCGATCCAGAATATAATGCCTGTTTGATGGACCAGACAATGCGAAACTATTTACTTCAGTCCATGATACCCATACTTCTTTTATCTCCCCATATTCCTTTTTTACCCTCAAAGCACCCATACCAGCTTCGGATTCTATAGTCTTCAACTCCTCTTTAGAAGGAATATTCACCTCTTTTACCTCGATAACCTGTCCTTCAAGCACAGGCCTGTTTGAAAAAGAAAATGTTAAATTCGATTCTCCATTTCCCGAACCAAGGATTTCATCTCTCAGCGTCACATTGTTTTGTGCATGGACAGTATTTAAGAAAATACCTTTTAATTCGGGACAGGAAATCCACATTCCATCTCTGGTCTCCACTTTGATCCAGTACAGTTCCCGTCCGAATTCCGATGTGCATTTAATATCCGGCGGAACAAAAAAATGTACGATCCCACCTGTCCTGAAAGAATCGGTCTCATCTTCTGCACTGAATTCTTTCCAGGAACTCCCATTATAATATTTCCATGTCAAACCGGTCGCTTCATCAGCATTATTAAAATCATCCGGATAATCCGGATGCCTGATCCTTGGCGGTTCTTCACCATAAAGCCTCTCTTTAATTGCAAAAAAGAGCGACACCGGTAATCTTGCTATGTTCTCTTCAAAACCAAGGTATAAGACAGGCAATTCTTCCGGACATGCTTCATAAATTTTCCCTGGATTTTCCGGAGCCAGATCCTTATATTTGAAATTATTGAACGACTTGACCCTTCCTATCCCCATCCTTGCCCCTTTATAACTATATGAGATCTCAATAGACTGTATGAATGGTGGAGTAAAAACAGGTGTCTTATATTGGGAGAAATAATCAGTATCACCAAGGCTGTCCCTGATTTTCCGTGTTGATCTTTTCAGTACACCATATAGTGATCCGGCAATATTACCGACTTCTTCAGGTTCGGGTTTTCCGGCAGTCCCATAAACCTCTTCTGATATGATCCGTATCCTGATCCATCTATTTAACTGTCCGTTGATTTCTATGGCTGGTATGGAAGGGCAGGTTTCAATGAATACCTGACCGGATCTTGTAAAAGTTTCAGTGTTGTCAACGACATTTAATGGTCCCCATCCATTTCCATTCCAGTATTCCCACCGGAGTATTAAATTAGTATTTTCAATATTTTCTTCTAATTCAACATCGAATATTATTGTAGCGCCTTCTTTTGAAAACGCCTCATCTGAACCGATATACAATGTGTCCCTTTTTTTTGTTTCTTCTCCAAACGGGTAAAATCCTTTTTTTACGTCGATCGGGACAATATTAAAAAATGCTGCATCCGGCGCCAGATTTTCAACTAATATATCCATGGAGACATTAGAAATCGCAGGTAATCCGGTCCCGAATTCTGTCCCATTAACGATTTTAGTATCAGAGGGTTTGACATGTAACCAAAAGCTTTCTATTCCGTCAATTGATGAACTTTCAAGTTTTTGAATATTTTGAATATCGCGTGATTTATCATTAAAGGTGATATCGAGTTTCTTTGCATCCTGACCGGATGTGATATCAAGATTTTCAATCGGATTATCGTTGCCATCATACCATAGTTGAAAATATTCTTTGAAAAGGTTCTCTCCTTCAAAATGGATTTTTAGCTCTGATGGCAGGGTTTGCACATCCAACAGGGAATCATCACCCAGATAGAAGACATGATCAAGAAGTTTTTCATCAGTATCTCCCCCGAATATCAAGAATTCCTCTTTTTCACCGGATATAATTTTTGAATAATCAGTCCCGGTATATTTGTCCTCCCATGGATTTAAAGAAAAAATAGCATTCAATTTTGCAGGAACCACACTCAGACCCTGTGTTGTTTCAAAAACTACATCAGAATTTTCCGATGATGCCACCTGAGTGCCCCCGGGAACAAAATTACCTGAAGAACCTTCTGCAAGATAAAATGTTAACGGAACCTTTGATGGCTTTGCGGATAGAATGTCTATTCCCATAAAATCAAGGAATGCAAGACGGTGTTTGTCGGGTATTTTGTTAAACTGGATTATGAGATTTTCAACCATATCTGAAAAAAGTTTAAGAATCACCAGACCCGGGTCATCCGGATCAAAATAGCCTTTTTTTTCAGGAATTACCAATTCCGGGCAATAATGCCTTGCAAGCTTTAATGCCTGCTCATAAATGTCTTCAGAAGTTCTATTATCCAGAACAGGAGTTTTAATAGCCATTTATTCTCTCTCAGTGTAAAATGGATACACAAGATTATACCTTGTGTTCGACGAAATAACCCTGTATTCAATGCTGATATTCAACCTGTTCACTTCCTGCTCATCAGCATTTGCATCAACTTTGATGAGTTCTATCCTGGGTTCCCACTTTTTTAACGCCTCTTCGACATGAAATATTGCAAAGGACGCAGTGGACGTATCATTTGTAGAAAATGTCAGGTCATGAAGACCACATCCGAAATCAGGTCTCATAATCCTCTCGCCTATCGATGTACCAAGGATCAATATTATAGATTCCCTGATTGAATCCTCATATTTTGACCAGGCTATTTTACCGTCTTTAACCCTCAATGGAAAACCCGGACCGACACCAAGAAAATCCATGTCCATTTCCTTCACCCCACAAATACAGTGCCTGCTGCTATTATTTTTCCGATCGGCATGTCTGAAGGATCATTGCATGTTTTTGCTGTATCTCCATTCCTTGCAGCCATCTTCCCATTTATTTTCACAGTTGCACTTCCCATAATTATTGTTGCCTTGTTTGAAGGAGACTTCTGGAACGGTCCGCCCTGTGGAACATGCAAAGGCTGGTTTGTTGCTGTTGAATCAACTGTTGCAGCAGGCATTCCTTCGATCTTTACATTCTGACTGAGATTGCCATCTATGATACCCGTAAAAGAATGAGGTACCGGAACAGGGATCGGTGGACCGGGCGGTGCCTGTATTAGTACTATATGAATATCTATTGCAATAACTTGATCTCCATGTTTAGCTGCCGGTATTCCCATAATTAAACCCCTGATCAATGATTAATTGAGATTGATTGTAGCTCCTTTTACATTCATGTTCGCGGAGGCTTTTACATCCATATCTGCTGCTGCCTCGATCTTTGTGGCTACCGACGATCGAATCTCAATATCCATTGCATCGATCGTAATTTTGCCATTGGGTGCGGATATTTCAATATCTTTGTCTGACATTATGGATATTTTATTATCTTTTGTATCAATTGAAATCAGGTTTTTTTCGGTTTTATCAATAATTTCGATTTTCTCTTTGCCACCTGTATCATCAATCCGTATCACATGTCCGCTTCTTGACTTCATCATTATAATATTGTTCTTGCCATCGCTATTCGTTTCAGGGGGTGCATCTTTCCCGTTCCAGAGCGACCCGATGACATATGGCATATTTATATCACCATGCTCAAAAACAACAAGAACCTCATCATCAATTTCCGGCAGGATGAAAATTCCCCGTTCTTTACCAGCCATAAGTGACCCGATCCTTGCCCAGTTAGATTCATCCTCATTGCTCAACCACGGGAATTTTACCCTGACCCTTCCAAGATCTTCAGGATCTTTGTTATTTGTAACAATACCTACAACAACACCATTGATCTTTGAATCCGTACCCCTATCCCCGACCAGATCCAGTAAACTCATATGCCAACCCTCCGTACCCTGAACGATACATTATATCCACTGCGGTCAATTGTATGAGATGTTGAAGTGACATAATAAATGCCACTGAACCGATCAATTCCCTTTATCCCAATGGTATTACCTGCCCTCAATTCCGGAATACCGGGACATTTTCCTTCCCCGGTGACGGACTCTACAAGATGTGTATTGTATCTGGCAACTGCAAGTTTTTCAGCGTCGGAAACATCCACAATCTGTTCATCTACAATATATGTTGAGGAACTCCCAAATGCAGATCTAGTCATGTTTATTCCGGTATCTTTAGCATTCATCTTTGACATCTCATTTCTCTCTTTTGCCGTTCCTGATATCTGTTTTTTTTTCATGAAATCCCATCCCTGCACCACAACTTCATCACCTTCATACCTGGCACTCAACTCCACAAAAAAATCTTCTATGTCAACCCTGTACTCAAGGGTCATGGATACGGGATCACCCTCCTTCGGAGATCTGAAATGCAATGTCTTATCGTCAACAAACACCTCATACCTGATGCGCTTTGCTCTTTGTAATATAAATTCAAGGTCACTCCGGTTGTTTTGATATATGTGTGAATGAACTGTCCCTGTGTCTTCTGCCTTTGCGCTAAGCCCCCAGTCGCCGGCAATCGTAGATGCAATATCACTATCTTTTACATCCACAAATGTGCGCCTCTTACGTCCGAAACGGAGCCTGTGTAATCTATTATAACCTCTTATTTCGACCGTTGGGAAACTTTCACTGAAATGTGGCTTAAGTGAAGTGATCTCCCCCACTATCATCAAAACTAAATTGTCCATGCCCATATACAGTTTGATCTCAGCTCCCAAGCGGAATTTTTCAAGATCGACATAACGCCAGGCCCCGTTTTCAAAATCCGATGTCGCCAGCTTAAGAACAAACATGGATGAGGTATTGAGTTCTTCTTCGAACACCACACTTACAATAGATGCCATGGCATCTGCTGAAAGCTCATTACCATCGACTGTAATTTTAAATATCGGGACTGTGGAAACTATATTTTCTGGCAATTTAAGCTCCTATTCAGGTATTATTATAATTTTACCAATGTCATCAGGACCCGGAAAATTAAGGGGATCATCAATATCATTTGCCTCAGCTATCTTGCGCCATAAAAACGGATCCTTAAGTTCTTGTGCTGCTATGATATCCAGTCTTTCCCCCTGTTTGACCCGCCTGATCTTTCTGCACGCCTCGACACCTTTCAGCTTTAACATATCCTGTGCGTTCACAACAGGTTTCATTACAACGGTTAACTTCGCCCGCACAGGTATTCCGGTTGACAGGAACATTGTGAAGTTTTGGGTTACTGATTGCACAACGCCTTTAAAGTTAAATTTCCCCCAACTAAATAAGCACACAGGAGGCTTTTTTGTTTCTTTGCCCTCAACAGTTGGAATCGCAAGTTCCATAATTCTTTTTGTTCCTGCAATTTTTTTGACCTTGCCGGATATCGGAATTTCATTGTCTTCCCTGACATCAGCATGTAGTTCATAGGTATCAAAAAACAAATTAAGTGTCAACGTGCCAAAACTTGTTTTTGTAAACGCAGGGATTATGCCCTCCTCACCTACCCATGTTGCATTTATGGTGCTTGTATAATCAGTCGGGTTAAACATAACCTCTATGGTCCTGTCTTTAACAATGTCCTTGCCCTGATCATCTAGGATATATATTTTGGCTTTCTCCATTATCTAAAGACCTCTCCGTTCTTTTTCAATTGAAATTCGTGTTTCAAGAAGTTTATACACCTTATCTGCAATGCTAGAAATATTAGCAATATCAT
>JAUVET010000245.1 GCA_030594665.1 Methanosarcinaceae archaeon | reverse complement strand
GGAGTGATTGTTGCTGTCGCGATTATCGGACTCTGGGGTGTTGATTTTTCCCAGCAGTATATTATGGTTTCAGAACTTACTTCAAACCCTGACAAATATGTAGGGGATAAGATCGGTACAATGGGTATGATCAAGAATGGTACACTTATTGTAACCCCGGACATAATTTCATTTACCTTAATAGATGTAGAAGATGGAACAACTGAGATATATGTTGAATATACTGGTGATCTGCCTCCGACACTTGATGAAGGAAAAGAGGTCAGTATGAGTGGTACACTGGTGACTGCTGATAAGATCGAGGCTACACAGATCGTAGTTGGTTGTTCGTCAAAATATACTGAATAAAACACAATATCGAATATTAATTATACAATCAAGTCATGAGGGCATTGGATGAATATTGAGCAATGGGATGAACACAAACTTATCACGTCTGCTATGGCTGATATGATCGCGGCTATGGACGAGTCGTCCCAGATGAAAAAAATGGTAAGCCATGTTTGCAATTCTGGTGGAAAAAAGATACGTCCGATCATACTTATGCTTTCGTCTGAAATTTGTGGCGGAGATTCCAAAAAGAGTATTGATGCGGCTTTGGCAATCGAGCTGATACATTCTGCCTCATTGATACATGATGACCTTCTGGATGGAGGGATAATTCGAAGAGGCCTTCCCTCAGCGCATGAAAAATTCGGTCATGCCGCAGCAATGCTATGCGGGGATTTTTTGATCTCAAAGTCGATTGAACTAATATCACCTTTTGGTAAAAATGCAGTACGCGATTTCGGGCGTGCAGGCATGTATATGGCTGAAGGGGAAACGATTGACGTTAAAAGTGTAACCGGAACGTTTGATGAGAGTAACTATTACGAATGCATCCGTAAAAAGACCGCATCCCTTTTTGCAGCGAGTGCATCTATTGGTGCATATATTGGTGGCGCGGATGAAGAAGTTGCGAATAAATGCCGGTTGTATGGGGAACATGTGGGCACTGCATACCAGATAGTAGATGACCTGCTGGAGTATCTGGATGCACAAAATGACAAAAAGTCTACTCACGAATCTGTGACATTGCCGCAAATATATCTTAAACAGATGTCACATGAGGATGCAGTGAAAAGATCGATTAAGGAAGTTAAAAAACAAGTTATGTATGCAAGTGATATACTCGGAACGTTTGATACATGTGATGCTACGGATAAATTGTTACAGATAACAAATCATATCACAACCGATATGCTCCCGTAAAAACCGTTTTTATGTATTTCGAATCCGGATAATTTTTACAATTAAGAATAAATTTCAACTTAAACTTACAGGTGAGTTCATGCGCGTATATGATAAATCAGTGATCAAAGTAAATGCCAGTGCCGAGAATGGTAAAGTTGTACTTGATGCAGAGGGTGCAATGGCATTGATCGCAAAACCAATAATAAAACGAATAAACAAGATATTCCAGGAAGAAAAACCAATATCAGTGGATGATGACAAAATTATCTTTTCAACATGGGTTCCACCCATTCCGGGAGAGGTTTTTGATAGGCTGATAAGTGCAGAGATCGGTGCAATTCTCAAAAAACGTATACCTGACCAGTTATCGATCGGGATCACAGCGCACTGCCCGAATAATTGTATTCACTGCGGTGCGGCAGATATCATTGCAGATCCGGAACTTTCTTTTGATGAAATAAATCATACGATCGACCAGTCGCTTGACCTCGGAGCATATCTTATATCGTTTGACGGCGGTGAGACCATGCTTCGAAATGACCTTGTGGATATGGTTGCACGTGTGGATAAAACACGCGCGATCGCTACATGTTTCACATCAGGTTATGGGTTAACTGAACAAAGGGCACAGGATCTTAAGGCTGCCGGGTTATATGCGGTTCGCATTAGTATTGACAGTCCCTTTGAAAAAGAGCATGACCGTGTCCGAGGGCGTGATGGTGCATACAGGGATGCTATTAATGGTATCAAGAATGCACGCGCTGCTAAGATATTGACCGATATGTTCGTGGTGGTGTCGCCTGATAATATCGATGACCTTGATGATTTTTATGATCTTGCAGTGGATATGGATATGCAGGAAATGTCGATATATGAGATCATTGCGGTCGGACGTTGGCTTGATCACGAAGATGAGGTTATTAGCCAAAAGGATGTTACACGTCTTGAAAAGTTCCAAAAGGGAAAAAATACGAATCCGGAAGGTCCGAGGGTCACTGCGTTCCCGTACTTTATGGGGCCTGACCAGTTCGGCTGTTTCGCGGGGAAACGCTGGGTACATGTCACGTCTGCAGGGGATGTTTTGCCGTGTGCATACACTCCTTTGTCATTTGGAAATATTCGGGAAGACAATCTGGCAAATATCTGGAAACGTATGGGCAAACATAGTGCTTACAAGTCATCAGCCGATTATTGCATGATGCGAAACCCTGAATTCAGGAGCAAGTATATCCATACGATTCCGGATGATGCACAATTGCCGTTCAGGATAGACATGGTTGATCGATAGGTCAGGCATCATGTACTTTGGCTTAAATTTCCAATATGATGGTAACGAGGTATTTGAGACATATTTTCATGAGACATATTTTAATTTCTCGTAGTATATAATTCATAGAATTATATATAGTCCGAGTAAATCCGTATGAAGTGAGCGTTTTCTTGTTGGGAATTGTATCAAAAAACTGGAGATTTGAATGATAAATCATTAACAATATCACGTGCAGCATCGCTGAAACCGAAGGACTTATATCTATCTTTGCAGTAGGAAGGAATTAAATCGGATTACATTAATTGATATTATACAACGAGGATTTTCATGGCTAAAAATGAGATCTTATCTGAAATAAAAAAAGCAGAGGAAAACGCAAGGAATATTGTGGATGATGCTGCTAAAAATAAGAGCGAACGCATTACTGATGCCAGGGCAGATGCAAGAGAGATCATTAAACAGGCCGAGATTGATGCGCACGAGTCTGCCCAGAGATCTTTGAAGTCTGCGGAAGCGACCATCAAGGAAGAAAAATTAAAGATCATAGATGACAGTGAGGGTGATGCCAAGGCTATTGTTGAAAAAGCACAGGCGAATGTGGACAGGGCCGGAGATCACTTAATTTCGGAATTTGAGAGGGCAATACATGCTTAGTCCTAAACAGATGAGCCGTGCGACAATTATAGGTCACAAAGACATACTTGAGCAAACAGTGAATTCACTGCACGGTATCAATGCGTTCCATATAGAAGATTATAACGATGAAGA
>JAUVET010000095.1 GCA_030594665.1 Methanosarcinaceae archaeon | reverse complement strand
GCATTGCTTGAGCAGATCACGGAATTGACTGAAGAACTTGAAAAGCGCGGTATTGAGGAGAATGAAGAAGTGCCAAACTATGAAACCGTGCGTACAAGGATCGAATCAATTGAGCGTGCAATGCAACGTCTGGAACCTGTTAATATGCGTGCGATCGATGAGTATGATAAGGTTGAGATAAGACTTGCGGATCTCAAGTCAAGGCGGGATATCCTTGATAGTGAGCGCCAGCAGATACTTGAGCGTATCGAGCAATATGAAACGCTTAAGAAAGATGCGTTCATGGAAGCTTTCGATGGTATCAACGAACCATTCAAAACCATTTTCAATGAACTGTCTGACGGCACAGGCGAACTTGTGCTTGACGATTATGATGATCCGTTTGCAGGCGGCATGACATTAAAAGCGCAGCCAAAGGATAAGACGCTGCAACGTCTCGAAGCAATGTCCGGAGGGGAGAAGAGCCTGACCGCGCTTGCGTTTGTGTTTGCGATCCAGCAATATCGACCTGCACCGTTCTATGCTTTTGATGAGATCGATATGTTCCTTGACGGTGTGAATGCCGAAAAAGTGGCAAAGCGCGTGAAAGCATCCAAGGAGAATGCGCAGTTCATTGTCGTATCCCTCCGAAAACCAATGATCGAAGCTGCCGAGCGGACAATAGGGGTCGCAATGCAGGAGAATAATATTACAAGTATAACAGGTGTTAAATTATATTGAACAAGATTGAGGGTTGTGAAAATATGGAAATAATCGAAAGTATGGACGTTATGGAAACAAGCCAGACAGTACATGGTATATTCGGAAAAACAATCCCAGCACCATCTGCAAATGCACTTGATCCCGATTTTATCGAAACCATGTGCGCACTCGGTGTTGATGAGGAGCGCCTTGAACTTTCCGATGATGTTCTCAATGAACCGGTCGAGATTTTGCTAAACCTTGTGAAGAACGATGATATCAATCCATGGGATGTCGATATTGTAGATATTACCGACAAGTTCCTTGCACAAATTGAAGATATGAAGATAATGGACCTGCGGATATCCGGCAGGACACTATTGTATGCAGCGATCCTGCTTCGCATGAAATCTACGGGTATTGTTGTGGAAGAAGTGGATGAGGATGAATTCGGATTCGATGATGAGATGGATTTCTATGATGTGGAGGATTATCCTGTCCCGAAACTTCCGATCCGACGCGTTGCGACCAGGCCTGTTACTTTGCAGGAGCTGATAACTGAACTCAAAAAGGCGGAAAATGTAGAATTCAAGCGCAGGGAAAGAGTGCGTATCCGCAAGATCATAGAAATGGAAGCCGCTACGATCGACGAGGTTTTAAGTATCGCGCATGAGGAAAATATCATCGAGCGGGTTGCACTTCTGGGCGACCAGCTTGTAGATGCCTTCAATGACAGGACATGTGTACTTTTTTCGGATCTTATGAACGGGGACAGGTCGGAAAATATGATGACGTATATTTCACTCCTGTTCCTTGCTACGGATAAAAAAATATTGCTTGCCCAAAAGGAATTGTTCGGGGAACTTTACATCCACCCGGGCGGTAGTCCGGTTGATGAGGTTTATGTGTAAATGAGCAATAAAGAGACTATCGAAGCTTCGCTTTTTGCTGCAGGTAGGGCACTGGATATCCAGACACTTGCAAAGATCATCGATAAACCAAAAAAAAAAATTGATCCGATCGTTCAATCGCTTATAAAGGAGTATAAAGAACGCAAGTGCGGGCTTGAGATCATCGATCTCGGGGACAGGTACGTGATGCAGGTTAAACCGCAATATACAGATCTTGTGCGCCCGCTCGCACCTAAAGAAGTGGGTGCTCCGATGCTGCGGACACTTTCGATGATCGCATACCACCAGCCTGTGATACAGTCCGAACTGGTTGATATGCGCGGCAATGCGGCATACGACCATATACGGGAATTGAAGGAGCGCGGATTTATTACGGCTGTTGCGCAAGGCAGGACAAAGATACTCCGGACAACACCGATGTTTGCAGATTATTTCGAACTTGAGTCCAATGATCCTGAATCCATAAAGAAGAAGATCGTTGATCTTTCACGCAAGCAAAGCGGACAGAGTGGGCTCGACATGTGGCTTGGCAGGAAGGCTGTGGCAGTTACTCCTATGTATGAATCCCTGATGGAGATGTGCGGGATAGATGAGTACAAGGTTATTAACGCCTATGACCCGACAGAAGAGGAAATTGATAAACTTGCGGATGTGTACAAGATGGTCATTTCCAAAGGATATGCAGAGCGGGTTAACAAGTATTATGACGGTGAGATCATAGAGGTCAGTTCTACGACATTCAATGACCTGATCGATGCCATACAGGCTCTTGAAGCTGTATCCGACAAGACAAAAGCGCAGGATTGTATCGAACGCCTGGAAGAGTTGAAGGAGCGGTATGCCTCAAAGGCACTTGTGATCAGCAAGAGAGTGCAGCCTGCAACTGATATGATTGCAAGGATCGTTAATGACCTGCGTATCGGTGTGTCTGCAAACGGCGTGCTTATAGCGCCTGATTACGAAACATCGAGTGAGGGAGTTGAGGTGGGGATGGATGCGGACATTCTTGTTCCGACGCACCGGAAGCTTGAATGTGACCTGATCGAAAGGGTTTGTATGAAATATGATGCGATCATCGATGGGCTGAGAGACATTGATGATTAACATTGCTATTCAATGATTTTCGACATCAGAACCTATATATATTATAACAAAGTATTTTAATAAAGTTGAGTGTCAGTTAATCTGGCAACTTACTGCAAGTGGGAAAAGCAGTTTGGGGTTTAACCGACTTGATTCCCATCCTAAGTTGGTTAACCCCATTATAATTTTCGTATGTGTTTAGCTAGTTACGATAAAATGTCGATGCATAGCCCAAAGTGCTAGACCCCGCGCATCAACCCGCCGCATGCGGCGGATTCCCGCAACACTGACGCGAACGATATGAGCGTTTTCGCGGCAAATCCAATTTGTGAAAATATACACACATAATTAATCTGAACATTATCGAAGATTTTCTTGTAGTATATGTTTTATAAACATATAGTCCGAGTTAATCCGACCGGAGGGAGGATTTTCTCGTTATCCGTGCATATCCGTGTCATCCGTTAAATCCGTGTTCATTTTCTGTATAGAACACGGATAACACGGATCGGACGGATTCACACGGATCTTTATTTTTATCGTATATTTTGAATATGTTATATAAGTCAGGTTTGTCCGACCGATCTATCATATTTTTCATAATGTTTGGAATGCGCCGCCTACGGCGTTTGTACTGGTTTTAGCTTCAGTTTCAGATCGAACAATTTAATTTGCACAGCTATACAAATACTAATTTTCAAATAGCAATGTAGAAATCTCATATATTTGATGCGTTCACAATCCCGCATACGAAGATGGGTTCGTTGGATTTAAGTACGGTTACGGTGTTTACTCACATAAGATAAAATGACAAAAGAAAACAGTCCATTCACACCGGGGATTCCAGTACCAATAGATTATTTCATTGGTCGTACACGCGAAATTGAGCGGATCAATCGAGCTATTGTGCAGACATCCACGGGTAGAAATGAAAATCTCTTCATAACCGGTGAGCGTGGAATTGGAAAAAGCTCATTATCTGTCCTCACACGTTACATCGCAGAAAATAAATATCAGTTTGTTGGAGCTCACTGTTATATAGGGTCGGCAACGAATATCAGGGATGTTTGCCGGATCGTCATTACGAAGATACTACAGGCAATGCCCGATAAAGACCTTTTTGATAAAGCAAGGGCAGTCGTTGGGAAATATATAAAAGGGGTTCAGCTTGGAGTTTTTGGCGTAGGTATGAACATCGAGTTTACCGACGATCAAAAACTACTTGAAGATTTGCCTTTGAATTTTTTATCCATCATACGTGGTATGTTTGAAACAATTAAAGAAGATAAAAAAGGTCTACTCCTGATCTTAGACGATCTTAATGGGATGTCCAGTGTTCCTGAGTTCTCATATTTTCTTAAAAGTTTTGTGGATGAAATAGCATCCTCTCAAAAACCTCTACCGATTTTGTTAATACTTGCGGGGATTCCGGATAGAATGAGCGACCTGGCAAAGAATCAGCCTTCAATAAGCAGGATTTTTAATGTCATAGAGCTCAATTCAATGAATAACAATGAAACGGAAGAGTTTTTCAAAAAAGCTTTCGCAAGCGCTGATATAACTATAGAACAAGACGCTCTGCCTATTTTAGCTCGTTACTCTGGCGGTCTGCCTGTGCTTCTTCATGAAGTTGGAGATGCTGTTTATTGGGAGGATTCTGATAGTTGCATTGATAGGGATGATGCTATTAAAGGCATTTTTCATGCTGCGGAGAATGTGGGGCGGAAGTATCTTGACCGACAAGTGTACCAAGCACTTCGCAGTGAAACATATCATTCTATTCTGCGAACAATGGGCAAATTGCCTTTAGAAGCAAAATTCAGGAGAAAAAAACTCGTAAAAGAAATGACTGACTCAGAGTGCAGGAATTTTGATAATTTTCGTCGAAGAATGGAAGAGCTTGGAGTTTTGGCAAAGGAAGAAATTAGGGGTGAGTATAGGTTTTCCAATGAGCTGTTCAGGTTATATGTAATGATTGAAGCACTTATAGCTGAGGAAGGGAGATAAAAAATTCACATGCATCAACCACCCCACATTTGTTGTGCTTATACCACCTCCCGACCTCCATCCTGAGGATGAACCCGAATTCATTCAGAGGTGTCGCGTGTGAAGCTAACACAATTGCAACACTCATTCAAATAACGAAACATGCATCCTGCATGAGAGCATCTGCTTAAAGCCAGTCCTTAGCACATCAGGCAACATTTCTAAATCCCCCAACTCTACTGTGGGTATCCCGATACGCGCTATTTTTTGCGAAAAACTTCTGGGGCTGTGCGATCCCACACGCTTGTTTGCAAATCCCTCATCTGTAATGATAGGAAGGTATAGTGTTCGAACCCCGCGCTTTTGCATGTGATTCAGGTATTGCAAAACGGTTTCCTGGACTTCGATGTCATCAAGCAGGTTCATGCGTCCTGTTTCCGGTATTCCGCTTGTCAATATGATAAGATGTTTCACACCCGGGCGCCGATCCCAGTGCAACTGCAGAAGTCTTGCAAGTGCAAGATCAAGACGATTTGCTCCTTCTCCCCCGTCCAGAAGCATCTCATTGTATGTGTACTGCTGTTCATTTAAAGGACCATCAACATCCTTGCCATACGTGACTATATCAATAACATCAGATGTCTTTTTAATGCTCTCAAGAATGGATATCGCAGCTATCTTTTCAATGATCTCAGGATCTTTTGATACGCCAATGTGCGTACCGGTCTTGCGACCCAGACCCTTTGCAGTTATCGCGTCGCTCCTATCGATCACAAATGCAAAATTGTCTAATTTTATGTCTTTGACACGTTGTCTCGATACGATGGCATCCAGACTGCGGCCTTTGCTGCATATCTCCTGCATAGTCCTGTTGATATGGATTTTCCCTCCGGCGCCATACTTGCGATATACCATACGGCCGACTGTTGGAGGGACGTAGTAATCTGTCCTGAGATATTGATACGCCAGTTCACTGCACATCGATACGATCTTGCCATACAATTCTGTATTGTGCGGATCTGAAGGATACTCATGGCACATGGACGCAAGCCCATCAAGAGAGTCAATAATATCTGTCATATCACATATCTTCTGCGATCTTAAGTGCTAATTCCTGAACAAGCTGGATCGAATGCGGGTCGGTCTCATCTGCAATTATTGTGCCCTGATGGAATGCCGCATCAACAAACACGCTTTTGGCATCAAAACCCTGTGACATGGCAAGATCACAGTAACGTGCCATCTTTATCACCCCGTCTGTGGAAAGTCCCTGCGGGATACTGCGATCCTTTCTCCAGAGTGTACGCGTCTCGCTTGCAAAAATAATGATCGCATTTTCAACTTCGGGGTCAAGTTCAGGTGTGATATTGGATATGACTGTCTTTTCGGTTGCGCTTGAAACATATCCTACATTTATTGGAACAAAACGTCTCTTAAGAGCGTTACTCAACTTAAACGTGCCCTCATCACCAAAATTCGCTGTGGATATCAGCACCCATCCCTC
>JAUVET010000116.1 GCA_030594665.1 Methanosarcinaceae archaeon | reverse complement strand
CAATTTTGAGTGATCTTTGATATCCCTTTTATTCGCTGTTTATATTTGTCATAGCGTAGCGTAGACGGAACCAAAAACAACGCTTTTTTTTGCGAAACAAAAATTGGCGAAGAGTAAATCAGGAGCATGGCTATCAAAATTTAGAGGGGTTGTTGTATTCAATTCTATCTATCTTAAATTTTGCATAACTCAAATCACCGGATTCAAGATTCCAAACAGCCTCTAAATAGAAAGGTACTTTCATGTCATCAACAGTCCTGTAATCACCACAATAACCTGTGAAGTTCTCCAGAGTATCACTTTTGTATCTTTTTGTTTTGAATTGAGTGATCTGTCCTTCTTTATTAAAACAGAAAACACCTTCAATAGTCAGGTTTCTATCAGTAAAAATCACTTTTGCAGAATCATTATCTATTGGTTCCCATTGTAAATTCCCTGAAGGTAATAGTGCTGTAGGAAACAAAGGAGTTTCACCTAACCATCTGAGAAGTTCACCTTGATCGGTTTCTCTCCCCCTGGAATCAACAATTTTTATGAGGGATAACAATTTGACTTTAAGATTTCCCGTACCATCAATATAGACATCTTTTGCCGAAAAAAATGGAACCTTGCCTGACCAGACAAACCCAGGCTTTTGCACTGTAAAATACTCTTCTCCTTCAATAGATACCCAATTTTTGCTTGCTTTAAATTCTCCACCATGCTGTAATCTGGCATAACTCACGTATGGCTGATTTTCCTTTAATGCATAATTGAAATACCTCTGAACCGGCATCGGGAGGTCTTTGATCTGATTTGAAGTGTAAATTTTGTCAGAAATGTTCTCCGAATCTGCAAACAATTTTTCAATATCTTTGTCTAATTCCGATTTCATCATTCTATCCCCCATTATCAGAGTTGTGATCAAGACAAATGCAACAACCCCAATGATCACAAATATTTTCCCTGGCATATTATTCAATAGATCTAGATGGTTTAAGTATTTCTCTTTATAATGATCGATCAAGGGCTACGGTTATGATATAGATATTTTCTTTCATCATGCCACTTCCCTCTTTTTAGCTAGGTCTGAACATAATAACCATGAATATCCGGTATATTTTTGCTCATACTTCATCACATCCACCTGATTCATCTACACTTCCTATAATGCCATGATCATGGCTGCTTCATGCCATCCGGCAAGGAGGATCAATGCAATTGCAAGCCCAATTCCGATCCATTGTTCTAACGACATCCGTGGGACCGGACTGATACGGTGGATGTCTTTTAAGCTGTGCATTTCTTGTGTGAGTGCAATGCGGGACTGATTATAAGTTGCGACTGCCACAAGTATGAATGCCATCATCTCGTATGGTCCACCACGCCCCAATACTGCTAATGTTGGTGCCATCCGCCCTGCCATGGGAATGGAAAACGAGTTCGTTCCCAAAAAAACAGCATATATGGCAATCAGTCCAGGGGGAGTTACGTAACCAAGCGGAAAGCGGTCCAGATACCGGATAAAGTTTACCAGGACGATTAAGAATAAAGCCCCGAGATTAAACATTACTATCTTGCCCCATTCTTCAAGCATAGTTGGTGCTGCATCCGCCCCTACAATAATGGCTGAGCCGGTTTTACCTTGCAGAATACCTTCAGGTAAAAAGTAGTAACTTAGATACCATGTCACCGTGAAGAGAATGGCACCGATCACAAAAAGGCTGATAAACCTGACGATTATGCTATCATTGAACAAAAGTTTATTTTCCATCTTAGATCTCCCCCTTCTAAGTATCTCTTGAATATTTCCTTCTCGTGTACAGTAGCCATGGCGTCAAGATAGGCTTGGATGGTTTTTAGTTTTCGCAATCATGTGCCACTTTTTTTATTTTTGAGAGTGGTGTATATGCACTACATAAAAAGTTTGGCAGATATCTACCAAAAGATGTATGATTTTAAAGGCTGTGGCATGCGTTTTTGAACCTTGATAATGACGTGTATTATCGAGAATTTTCCAAGCCTAACTTGACGCCATGGCTGATTGGTGTTTTACACGTTTGTTCTCCGGATCTACATTGATCGTCTCAACGAACTGTCCACCGTTTGTTTCAAAAGCTTCGATCTCTATTTTTGTATCTTCTTGAAAGTCATCGATGGTCGGATCGCAGAGGTATATTTGCAAGTTTCCACTAGCATCCATAAACACTGATGGGATTACACCTGCATTTTCGTAATCTTCAACTGTTCCTCTAAATATCATTGACATGTATCGTACCATATTCATTAGTTATCACCAAATATCACTATTGGTGACCACACATATAAACACAATGTCGGCAATATGCCATATGGTGTACATACATTCAATAGTTATGTACATAAATGAAGCAATATTCAATAAAAATAGCATTTAAGTTGTGTGTATCATGCTTTTTGTATGCAGTGAATAAGAAATGTTTTTAAACATTAGGGCGATTACGAGATAATCAAAATAAAGCTAATAGATACAAGTGCATTATAATTGGAGTTATTATGCTTGAAGATGAATATCAACTTGATTTTTTCTCAAATAACGGATTTATTCGGAAGCAATGCCAGAAATGCGGTACATTTTTCTGGACACGTGATCATGACCGAAAAACGTGCGGGGATGCTCCTTGCGATCCATACTCATTCATAGGTGATCCGGTTTTCAAAAAACAGTTCGATCTTGCAGAAATGCGGGAATATTACCTGGGTTTTTTTGAACAAAATGGTCATACCCGGATAGAACGGTATCCTGTAATTGCCAGATGGAGAGATGACATATATTTGACAATTGCATCGATTGCAGATTTCCAACCATTTGTCACGTCAGGTCAGGTACAACCGCCTGCAAATCCATTAACGATCTCACAACCATGCATCCGTTTACCTGATCTCGATGCAGTTGGCAGGAGCGGACGGCACCTTACGACCTTTGAAATGATGGCACATCACGCATTCAATACCGTGGATGAGGAGATATACTGGAAAGAAAGAACAGTTGAACTGTGCGACCAGTTCTTAATATCACTTGGTGCTGACCCAATGGCTGTAACCTATAAGGAAGAGCCATGGGCCGGTGGCGGTAATGCGGGTCCATGTCTTGAAGTGCTCATCGGCGGTTTGGAGGTTGCCACTCTTGTATTCATGAACCTCAAGCAGTCAAAAGACGGCGACATCATGATAAAAGGTGTGGCATATTCTAAGATGGACAATTATATTGTCGATACCGGATATGGTCTTGAGAGATTAGTATGGGCATCAAAAGGTTCTCCTACTATCTATGACGCTATCTTTCCATCAATTGTCAATGAACTGATGGAACTTGCCGGAATCGACCATGAACTTAATAACGCCGAGTATGCACATATCCTGTCCCGGAATGCCTGTTTGGCAGGACTCATGGATATCAGTGAAAAAGCGAATTTGCTTGAACTTCGAAAACAAGTCGCATCAAGCATCGGCACGACCGTTGAGAAGTTATCTTCAATAATGGAGCCGGTTGAGACTGTTTATGCCATAACGGATCATACAAGATGCCTGACATTTATGTTTGGTGATGGTATAATCCCATCAAATGTCAAGGCAGGATATCTTGCACGCCTGGTACTTCGAAGGACACTTCGCATGATGCATGATCTTGGTATCAAGATTCCCATCTCTGAAATTGTCAAAATGCATATCAACAACTTGCCTGAATATCCGGAGTTTGAGGCAAGGTTTGAAACAATCGAGGATATTCTTCATCATGAAGAACAGAAATTTGCGGATACCCTGGATCGTGGCAGGCGTATGATCCGAAAATCGGCAAAACAATACAAAAAGAGTGGTAAGAAGATACCGCTCGATAAATTGATCGAGATGTATGACAGCCATGGAATTCCTCCCGAGATATCAAAGGAAGCTGCAGCAGAGGTAGGGGTTGAAGTTGACCTGCCGGATACGTTCTATTCACTTGTTGCAGACAAACACGGTAAAGCGGAAGAAAAAGAAGAGGTAGAAATTCCGTATGCCGAGCGCATAGACAAACTTCCCGATACAAAACGACTGTTTTATGATGAACCGAACAGGATGGAATTCGAAGCGGTTGTGCTTGATATATTTGATAATCATATTGTTCTTGATGGTACGTTATTCTATCCGGAAGGCGGTGGACAGCCTGCAGATCACGGTAAAATAATTATTGATAATGATGTGCTGCATGTTATTGGTGTCAATATGGTAAATGGTGTGGTGATACATGACATCAAAAATATCGAAGATGAACTGCATATTCGCAAAGGTGACCTGATAATTGGCCAGGTGGATGAAGTGAGGCGTATGGCACATGCGAGACATCACACTGCAACTCATATTGTAAACGACGCTGCAAGGAAAGTACTTGGTGACCATATCTGGCAGGCAGGTGCACAGAAATCAACGGAACGTGCACGTCTTGACCTATCACATTATAAACGCATAACCATTGATGAATTGAATGAGATCGAGTTGATAGCAAATCAGATCGTCATGGAGAACCGGCGCGTTCATGCTGAATGGATGGGAAGGACAGAAGCCGAACAGGCATACGGATTTGGATTATACCAGGGAGGCGTGCCGCCAGGGGATCGTATAAGGGTTGTTAAGGTGGGCGATGATATTGAAGCCTGTGCAGGCACCCATTGTACAAATACGGGCCTTGTGGGTCCGATCAAGATACTTAAGACCGAACGTGTGCAGGACGGTGTTGAGCGAATCGAGTATGCAGCAGGTGAGGCTGCAGTCAGGGCTGTTCAGGAGAACGATAGACTTTTGCGCGAGTCTGCAAATGCGCTTCGTGTATTGCCTGAGCATCTTCCACTGACTATTGAGCGGTTCTTCGGTGAGTGGAAAGAATTTAAGAAGGAAAATGGAAGATTGAAAGAAGAGCTTGCTCATGCGCGTGTACATCAGATGGTTCAAAATGCCGTTGAGATTGATGGAGTTCGCATTGTTGCTGAGTTGATACCGAATGCAGACAATGATGAATTGATGATCGTTGCAGGCAGTTTAACTGAACAGGATGATGTTGTTGCGATCCTTGTGAGCGATTCCGGTGGTGTTAAGATCGTGGTGGCTGCAGGGGAGGGAGCTATCAGGCAGGGCGTAAATGCCGGCAATATTGTACGCGAAATGTCCAGGATCGTTGGCGGCGGCGGTGGCGGTCGTCCGGATATGGCACAAGGCGGGGGCGTTGATCCATTGAAGATCGATGATGCATTAAGTAGCGGCATAGAACTTGTAAAAGAACAGTGCAGTGAACTACCCCTCCCTACCGCTACACGGTGAGGAAGGAGCTTCCTGCTTCATTCCCCCAACCAACGTCAGTGAGTCCACAGGCTCTATCCGTAGTTCCTACGGTGCTAAGGTTTAAAATATTAATTGCAGCATTAACATCCCTGTCCATTTCCAGACCACAGTAAGGACACTTATGTGTACGCACTGAAAGAGATTTGGGAACTTTGTTGCCACAATTGCTACAATTTTGAGTCGTATTCTTAGGATCAACCAATTCCACTACTTTACCAGCATATTCTGCTTTGTGTTTCGTGAATTGAATTAATTGATACCATCCTGCATCAGAGATGCTCTTAGCAAGATGATGGTTCTTTACCATATTTTGAATTTGAAGTTTTTCAAAG
>JAUVET010000216.1 GCA_030594665.1 Methanosarcinaceae archaeon | reverse complement strand
GGATATTAGTGGATGTCATACCCAGGGGAAGACTGTTGAACAGGCTATGGGGCGAATAAAGGAAGCTATACAGGTATGTCTTGAAAGTGAAATTGAAGAGATTATGCCAATGAAATTCATAGGAGTTCAGCAGTTAGAGGTACTGGCATGACTCGATTCCTTCCAATTACCGGGAAGGAAAATGTGCAAAATTCTTGAAAAACTTGGTTTTAAAAAGGTTCATCAGGTTTGAAGTCATGCGAGATATACTCATGAAGATGGCAGAAAAACGGTTGTGCCTCTGCATGGAAACGAAGAACTTGGCATAGGTCTTATTAAAGAAATCCTGAAGCAGACTGATATTTCAAGAGAATTGTATAAAAATTTACGGCAGAAAGTTTAGTGTACATATTTTCAAAACTTGTTGCAATTCACCTGATCTTCGCATCCACAACTACATGCCACACACCAGGTGAATATTTCTTGATCCGGCGGCAGTTCAGGATCTCAACCTCGCGTCCCGCTGCGCGCGCAGCATCCTCAATGCGAGATACGGGTCGGTCAAACAACAGACTCTCCGGCGTTGTCTCATGATAATGCAAAACGCCGCCGCTTTTTTTTATTGCACGGATCCCATGTTCCAGATAGTGATGCGTAGTCCCGACGTATCCCATTATCACCCTGTCAGCCACACCATGTGGCGTAACCTCTGCACAGTCACCGTTCACTGGCTTGATGATGTTCTCAACATGATTTAACTCGATATTCTCGCAAAGGTAACCAAACGACACAGGATTCAGTTCAATAGAGATCACCTGTTTGGGTTTGGGTTTTGCATGTACTGCCATTGGGATCGAAAAGTATCCGATACCTGCAAACATATCTACAACAACCTCGCCAGCACCAAGTTTGCTCATTCGTTTTCGCTCGGGCAGGTTGCCTTTTGAATACATGATCTTTGAAACATCCATCTTAAAGAGGCACCGGTGCTCCTTGTGGATGGTTTCGACTTTGTTTCCAATAATGATCATTCGTTCTGGTTCGCGAAACTGTCCTTTGATCCCATAATCCTGTATCACGCTTTTGCATCGTGGATACATATCAAGAAGAGTTTTTGCAATAACGGTTTTTCTGTTGTCGATTTCCTGTGATATGTTGACTATAACAATATCGCCGAGAATCTGCCATCCGGCAGGTACATATTTAAGTTCATCCGGTGAAAGAACACCCATTAGTCGATCCTTTAATGACTGCAATTTTTCATAGTATTCAGGTGCATCCTGCTCAATGACCGTGTATCCTTCCACATCCGCTTTGACAGGGATCTCAAGGAACTTTTCGCCTTTTAAGCTGGTCAATTTGATCTTCCTACTTCCATCAAGTAAGTCATTTTTGAGTAAGACTGACCTTGCAGATTCTGCATCTTCAACCGGTATCAGGATTGCTTTTTTCATAGTATGGATTTTATAAATATATAGTGCGGGTCAATTTGACCGGAGGGTGATTTTTCTCGTAGTATATAATCGATAGGATTATATAGTCCGAGTTAAACCGACCGGAGGGAGATTTTTCTCGTATTGTGTCCTATAATTTTTAACCAATGTTCAACGCCTATAACAGATTATCTTTAACTATAGAAACATTCACATAAATTCAATTCGGTTATTTGCGAACAAACATTTATATATATTGCACTTTGATATTAATTACTATGGCACGATCTGGAAACCACACTGCATTATTTTCTACAGACCATGGTTTCATTGCATTAGATGGTCCTGTAAAACTTAAAATATTGGATTTCTTAAAGATCGGCTCAAGATCGTTCGATGAAATTGTAAAACATACCGGAAAAGCAAAATCAACGATCTCAGTACACATTAATGACCTTAAATTATGTGATCTGCTTAAAGAGCACATTGATGCAAATGACAAGCGAAAAAAGATATATAACCTGAATTCCCAATATATGGCTTGTTCACAAGAACCTATCATAAATCATTACAACAATATTCTACAAAGAGTATCCTCCAGTAATGACGAATATAGTTTCTTAAAATCAATTTATCACGCTATGCGATTTGGTTTTGAAGCACATGGGATCAACCATGAGCCCATTATGAAAAAGATAGGCGCGGATATAGGTGAAAGTATCTCTATAAACTTCAGGTCAACTGATCTTGATGGTGTGCTCAAGGATATATCACATTTTTGGAAAACACACAACATGGGGGACGTATCTGTTATTAGCATGGATCCGTTGACAGTCATTATTTATGACTGTTTCGACTGCAAATCAATGCCTGTTGTTGGCAAAACACTTTGTTCTTTCGATGAAGGGCTTCTCGAAGGAATTATTTTTGGGAAATTGGGGCTCAACTGCACCTTCAAGGAGACAGAATGTTTTGGAAATGGTTATGAACATTGTTTGTTTGTGATGCAGGATTAACCGTTTGCATAAGATCATCAAATGATATTATGCATGTTTTATTATAACTCCTAGTTCAGATCTTAACAATGGACCAATATCGGCTACAATCCCGGGTCCGTCAGTATTTTCGCGGCAGACGATCGCATGTTCCATTACTCCGATGCGCTCGATTCCGTAAATATCCCTGGCATGTCCTGTCTTTTTTATTGCAGCTTTTAATTCCGAACGGGTTGCGGCATTTGCTATAACCCTGTCAGTACCTGATTTTTTCCATTTCCACCATAGGTCAACCTGTTTTTTTGTGAAACATATTTTTGTTTCACCATTAACATTGACAATTTCAATTGAAACCGGAAGATGTGGGATGATGCCAAAACGTGATGCTATTTGTTTTACGTCTCCTGCTCCCAATGGTTTAAGCCCATCAAGGGTTATGTTGACCTTAGTTCCTATATCAATAATGATCCCATCTTCTTCGATCGAATCAATATATCCTTTATAGACTTCTCCAACCTTTGCTTCTTTGACTGGTGCGCCGTATTTTGTCAACAAATAATTGGCACAGAACTCGTCATCTTCACCTGTTATGTCAATCTGTACCCAGCCATCGCCGGTTACATGAATACGGGCTGATGCATCAATATCATTGATGTCATTAGCTATCACAGCTTCGAACGAATGAACAGCACGGTCACGGCTGCCATATATTTTCAAAAGTAATATTATTGATCTCATGATTATCTGGTACTGATAAGATATAATCTGTAAATTAATATAATAAATTATTGTTCAGGTGTAATAATTTAATCGCCAATAATTAATTAATTAATTAATTGTATTTGTTTAGTTCATTTCGATTCGTTCTATTTTACCACTACCCAGCTCTCCAATTCCAAATCGTAAGCATCAAACCAATCAAGCAACGAGCCATAGTCAACGTTGCTGATTCCAATAAATAAGCAATCCATCAGCATTTATATAACGTTTACGGCGGTGGAGTGCGGATTATCTTTGCGGTTGATGTGGAATTGCTCACCTCCACTTGTCCGATATCCTTATACAATTGAAGACAAGTGGGCATGAGTGGGATTGTGGGTTGATTGGAATTTAACATTTAACTAAACTGCGTTTTTATGCCATTTAGGTAGTGTTATGCACTTGAATTGTCTGTTAATAAACATCACAAGACATAATGCTCACTTTCGTAGGAGAAATTAATTTTGAAAATTGTAAAAAGCCTATCAACTTTGACAGACTTATACAATGTAAGGCGGTCTAAGAGTAACCGCGCCACCT
>JAUVET010000190.1 GCA_030594665.1 Methanosarcinaceae archaeon | reverse complement strand
ACTGCAACAACCTTAATGTCAAGACCAATGTTCTTGAGATACCCATCCTTTTGCAACAAAACCTCTGCTACACCCTGTCCGACAGCCCCAAAGCCAATAATAGATGCACGTATCGTTCTCATTCCAATCACCTTTTACACCACATCACATCAATTCAGTATCTATCGGCTCGATGACCAGAAGATCCTTTTCTTTAGCCACTGTTTTTAACAACGACATGGCATCGTTCATTTCTTTTTTCCCGACAGCATCGATCTTCAGGAGTGCTGAGGAAGGGTGTTCGATACGAGGCATTGAAAGGGAAAGGTCAACAACCTCTGCGAATCCTGTGCTGTCGATCTTATCAATTGTATCCTGTATGTCAGTATGAATGATGTGCCCGATCATTATAATTGCACCATGTTCTAAGAATCGCTCTTCTCCTGCTCTTACGACTCCGATACCGCTGTCCTCAAATCTTGAAATTATAGAATTGAGTTTTTCAGGATCGATCTCAAATACAAGTTGTACCGGTATTGTGCCACGAGGGGTACGTTTTTCATGATGGTGAACTACAGATATCAGGTTTCCTTTTAATTCTGAGATTGGGTTTAGTGCCAAAAGCAACTGTCCTGGAATATCTTTTAATTCTATGTCCATTGAAACTCTCATATTATCCTCGTTTAAACTTTTGTTGTGTGTAATGTATCCACTCATAAATAGCTTTTATTGCTACTGTTTAATGGCAGTTATATATTTTGGTAAGGGAAATGTGTGTATTTGCATCTTCATTAGTGTCGTGTCAGCCACACAATGTCGCTAGATGGAAAGGGGCGAGACAGATGCGAAAAACGACGCGACCGCGCGCAGCGCGGCACATCTCCACACCATGAACATGAAATACAAAACGGTTTTTAAACGGTATCGTATTTGCAGATATGAAAATTGCATGGGTTTGTTTGTGGGTTTGGTTTATGAGTCATGGGTTTGGCAGCAGTGGAATGCGCCGCCTGCAGCGGAAACTGATGCTCTGATCTCTTCAGTTTCGGTTAAATAATCCGACACTTGGTAGTTGACTTGACACTAGTCATCAACAATTTTAATAATGTTGCCTCTCCCCTTTTTGAATTTTTCGACGAGTCCTCTCTGCTCAAGGTCAGATATCATAAGGCTCACCTTTGCTTCGGAATATTTCAATTTGCTGCGAAGCTCTTTTTGCGTGATACGACCGTCGTTTGCTTTTATTATGTCCATTATTTCCAAAAGGTCAGGTGGGAGGGATGCGGGCGTTTTAATCTCGCCGTTCTGTTCATGTTCTTCAGGCACATCGATATATCCCATTTCCGGCATCGCAGCCATGCTTTCTTCTGATATATCTTCTTTTTTAGAAGACTGTTTTTTGTATGCGTAAATCGAAAAACGCACGATTGCAAATATTATAATTATGGCAATCAGATAGATGTAACCTGAATTTTTTTCATCTTGAATAGCGATTGTTTCTTCATCAAAATCTTCAGTGATCTCTGACAATTCGGTTTCATTTACAAGTTCATCACTATATGCCGGAAATAGCAGCAAATCCAGTACATAATCGCCATCATCTGTTATGGTTATAGTTTCCTCGGCAGAGCACGTCAGTGTATTATTTTTGTAATATTTGGCAGTGATCAGGTAATTTCCGGATACCAGGTTAAATGAATATAGCCCATACCTTGCTACAATGGACTGTGGGGGAGTGGAGTTCACTTCGATTATGGCATTCTCGATTGGTTCGAATGTGTACCATTCATATACCGCACCATGTATAGTTGCAGTATTTACTGCCTGTGCTGTGCTAGTTAGCAACAATAGGGCAACTATGTAAATAAGCATGTGGAATATATGTTTGAATTTAGGCTTAGGCTTAAACTTAGGCTTAAACTTAGACACAGACTTAGATTTTGAACTCACAATTGTATGTTAAAGTGTTCTATGCATATATCATTTGCTCATTGATTTAAAGAGCTGATAAAGTTTTATAAAGCAAAATATTGATTAATAATGCTTTAAATTTAATTTAAAATTCGGATGGTCGTTCAGAAAGTAAAGTATGCTTATATTCAAAACCACTCATTGGCAATTGTAACATGTATCAAAATGGAGGATGTAAATTATGAGATCAAAAGCAATGAAAATGTTTGCATATCTTGCTGTTGTTCTGATGTTATTCAGTGTTTTGCCGGCAGGTGCGCTTGCAGCAGATAATGATGACCAGAGCACGACGGTAAGAGGTGCAAGAGTATATAGTGATGATGCGGATCAGAACATGACCCGCGATCAGATAAGGGATAGGTCAAACGCAACAGAGAATGCGCCAAGGGCTGAAGCGTTTGTGCGAAATAATATTAAGACTGCAAATCAGGTTAGAACCAATGTTGCGAACAATGTTGCACAATACAGGTCTGCAAAAGAGCGAATTGTAACTGTACGAAACGATTATGTAAATGCCAAAAAAGATTTTCAGGATTTAAGGATCAAGATCAATAATAAAAAAGTATCCGCAGATTCGGAAGAGGCAATTGAAGCGACTCGTGCTTACATGACACATACTATAGAATATATGATCACACACCTCGAAACTGTACAGGAAAATGTTGAAAATCGTGGCGGTGACTCTGCGGATGAGGTTTCCGAAACGATCGGGGGATATATAGAACAACTGGAGCAGCAAAAGGAGAATGTTGAATCTGCACAGACAAGGCAGGAATTTGTAAACGTAGCAAAGGAAGTTCGCAAAATATGGAATGATGCACAAAAACGTGCAAAATTCATTTCAGGTCAGTCTGTCAATAAAAGACTAAACATCTTCCTGGCTAAATCCGAAGGTATTTCACTCCGCCTTGAAAGTGAGATCAACCGGTTAAATGTTGAAGGGGAAGATACTGAAGAACTCGAAGAGATGCTTGCCGAATACAATAGATTGATCGGAGAAGCTAGGCAGAATCAGGAAGATGCACGGTATATTTTCCAAAACCGCAATGGTCAAAATAATGCAGTGAATGAAGCAAACCAATGTTTGCGTCAGGCAGCCAAGAATATCCATGATGCAAATTTAGTGTTGAAAAAGATGTTCAATGAACTTAAATCATACCGACGCGGGTCTGCAGTGCTTGACGGCACCGGTACACTTATAGCAGAAGGTGACGGTACGGCGGTACTTTCAGGCAACCTTACGATTAATATAAGTGCAACCAATGCAAGACTTGTTATCAAGGATCTTGCAGGTGATGCAGAAGTTAATATTGAAGGCGAGTACACAGAGGTCAATAGCGATGATGACGGTGACAACAATCGTGCGCTAGTATATCACAATCTGACCGGTACAGTTCATATCAGAGGATCACGCTTGACTGTTATGATACGCGGTACTGATGTTAGCCTTACGGCAGAAGGTAAAGGTAGTGCTATACTCTCAGGAATTGGCACATACAAAGTAGAAAAAGCCGGTGTGTCATCCGGGGATGAGCAGTGGGCAGTAATTGTACATCCATCCGATGATGACGATGCTGAAGCTGACGATGGAGAGGCTGACGATGCTGAAGCTGACGATGGTGAAGCTGACGATGGTGAAGCTGACGATGGAGAGGCTGACGATGGTGAAGGCGACACACAGGACAACAGTACAGCAGATGGGAACGTGACCGAAGACGATGGTATGGTGTGAGTTGATAAAAATGATAAATATCAAAAATCTCGCAATACTTGTAGTTCTTTTAGCCGGACTTGTTGTGTCAGGTTGTGTTGATACGCCTGCTGAAACCACGCCGCAGGAAGTACCAGTTCAGCAGGTATCGGTTGCAGACAGTGCACTTGTCAATGCGGCGGTTGGTCTCACTGATACTGAAGTCATGGATATTGAATCCGACATGGCAGAACTTGAAGCTTTGCTCTCTGAAATGGATATGGGTGAAGACCTGACTCTTGAGGGAATATAGGCGAAAGTTCGCCTATTCCTCTTCTTTTTTTGTA
>JAUVET010000145.1 GCA_030594665.1 Methanosarcinaceae archaeon | reverse complement strand
GCTGAATGCTTTTTTGTCAGGTGCAAAGACAAGGACATCCATCTCGCGTTCCACTCTCTTTATGAGCTGCATCTCCTTGTTGTCGGTAACAACGACACCGCCAAAGAATGATGCACACGCATCATCAAAAGCGCCTGTTATCGTAACTCCTGCCTCCTTTGAAGCCTGTACACCGATCCGCACCGCATCAAGTGGTTCCATGGACTCGCCGATCGCATCAAGTGTGGCAAGGACAGTGGCATTTGCAGCCGCACTGCTGCTTTTCAGACCACGTGCGAGTGGAACTTCACTTCTTGTTGTCACCGTACCGCCCAATTTCATGCCGAAATGTTCGAGCACAAGTTCAACCGACCTTTCGATAAGGGTGGTATCCCCATCCGGTATGCCCTCTATGGAACCCCGAATGGACGATGTGCTTTCTGAAAGTTCGACATCAGCAAATGTCTTAAGGTCAATCCCAAACGCTGCGCCTTTCCAAGTGGAAATGGCGTTTATTATTGTTCCTGCTCCCAGAGCATAGGCGTGTCCTGTTAGTGTCATTTTGGTCTATCCTGTTTTATAACTACAAGGCGTTTACCTGCTCGGAAGTATTCGAAGCAACTGATTCAGAGATCGATATTTTTGAAGTTGCCACATCAGTTTCATTTTCGGCATCTTCCAGGATCAATTTTTCAAGACGTTCTGAAACAATATAACTTTCCAGCATTAAGATCATTTTTGCTTTCGGATTATCAAAATTAAGTTGATACAATTGGATATTTCCAATTTTTTCTTTTTTTACAATTAAGCCTTCGCTTAGTAGTTTATTTAAGTGTGAATGAACCGTTGCTTTATGCACATCTGTCATTCGCACTATATCTGCAGCATATAATTTGTCATTGTAGTTTTCTGCAAAAGTTTCAATGATCTTCATTTGCGGACAGTTTCCAAAAAGTTCCGATAATACCGACATATTCGCTCCTATGGTACACTCTTTAATCTATAAGGTATAATTAATAAACATAAGTATTGGTTTTTAGTCTTTTCGCTTGCGTCATAGTTATATCCATCTTATTCAATTATTGTGCCATGAGTGATGTTGAAGTCGATTTAACAGAAGATGAAATAAAGATTCTTGAACTTTTAGGAAGGCTTCATGTATCGCAACATAAAAACATTAATGAAGCTACGATTCGAAAGAAATTACCTCAACAATATCACATAAATCTGAAAAAAACAATAAAAAGTCTAATTAGCAAAGGTCTTTTGCGTCGTTATCGAAATGAAAACTATTCCTTAAATGCACAAGGCAAAAAAATCGCAGAGGAATTGGCAAAAAAACTACGCGATAATGTATATTCAGGATTACATATTTTATTTAAATTGTAAGTTTCATCTTGTTATGTGGCAACACAAGAGGCTCAAATGCCACCTCCTTCCATTCATAAAATATATAGAACCATTCGACCCAGTGCAGCCTCAGTGTCTGCAGGCTGCAAATGAAGGACTTGACAAAATTTGAAATGCATTCCACAAATATTAATAATATAATGGCCAAATAGGGTGCCAATTGATATTGATGGGTTGACAGGTTGCTATTATGAAAGGATTGAAAAAACAACATTTTTTGGCAATTTTAGGTGGCATTTTCCTATTTGCCGGTATTGCAATGAATATGGGCGGAAAAGATGGGAGTTCATTCATCTATTTCGGAATCGGAACATGGTTTGCTTCTGCTGTGTACTATGGAACTGTAGCAGTACGCCAGATTACGGCATTTTTAGTTGGTTTAATCGTGATGCACACTGGTATCCTGTTGATACTAAAAGGTGAATTTATCTACCCTACGGAATTTGGATTCATCACGTTTGTATGTGGCATTCTGGTCTTGCTCAATTCCGGTTTTTCAGAATACATGAAGGAACGGAAGAACAAACGATAAGTGCAAGTATTGGTACAAGTATCTGCTTTTTTCGAGAGGGGATTTCGGTAGAGGATTTCGATAGAAATACTTGATGGAAATACTCGATATTAGTGCCCCATGCAAATCCGCCGCAGGCGGCACATTCCAATGAGGTGATGGAAATTTGCGATAATGCTTAGATTGATTTGAACTACATAAATTTAAAATCAACAGTTTGTATTTTTACATTCAATTGCTAAATTTGACCGTAATTTTCACTCGTCATTTGTATGAAAATGTGCCGCCTGCGGCGGTTACATCGGTTTTAGTTTCAGACTATAAAGAATGAAATTTACACCGCAACCCTAATCGTTAGTTAGACCAAAAGGACTTGTACATAAAAATACGAGAAAAATCTCCCTTCGGTCGATTTAACTCGAACTATATAATTCTATAAATTATATACTATTAAAAATGGAAAAACAAAAGGTGGGGCTGGTGAGATTCGAACTCACGATCGACGGGTCTCTCCGAATTACTGCTTTTGACAGTATTCTATGTGAGCACATATCAGTGCTCCAACGGTTCCTCACCGATCGACCCCGTCGGGTAGATCTCAGTAGACCCGTTGTTCATCATTTATCCGCTGGAGCCCATCGCCATGCCGGGCTAGGCCACAGCCCCATATCCATATTGGGCAGTACCAGTTCAATACATCTTATCAAAGATATATTTAGCGGTAATATTAGTGATGAGGTGGGCGGTAATGGATGCTGGTTTATGCCGGGTTATGGTGTTGAAGACAAACCATTTAATAGTTTAGCAGATTTACAATCTCCCATGAGAAAAATAGTTATACTGCGTATCGGACACCGCCCTGAACGTGATAAGAGGATAACGACACACGTCGGGCTTACAGCCCGGGCTCTTGGTGCGGAGGGTATGTTACTTGCATCCGAGGATAAAAAACTTGTATCCAATGTCGAAGATGTTGTTCAAAGGTGGGGCGGGGATTTCTATGTCAAGAACGATGTCAACTGGAAACATGAGGTCAAAAAATGGAAAGATGATGGCGGCAAGGTCTGTCATCTGTCCATGTATGGTATCAACCTGCCGGATGCGGTTGATGATATCAAAAGATGTGACAAACTCATGATCGTGGTCGGTGCTGAAAAAGTGCCTGCCGGAATGTACGAACTGGCAGACTGGAACATAGCAGTTGGGAACCAACCACATTCCGAGGTTGCAGCAGTTGCTTTGACAATGGACAGGATCGCAGAAAATGACCCGCTCAAGAAGGAGTTTGAGGGTGCAGAGTTGACGATAGTTCCAATGGAACGCGGAAAACGTGTTGTTTAAGGTTCGAGAAAATTCTCCCTTCGGTCGAATTAACTCGAACTATATAATTCTATAAATTATATACTATAAAAAAACCTGTTCGAATCACAGGATTCAGTCATTACTATCTGAATCATTATCATCATTTTTGTCCTGCTTCACCACAGCACCACGATATATGTGCTTGCGCTCATAGCCGTCACCGCGACGATGTACAGGACGTCTCTGCTGATGAATTTGCTTCATCATCAACTCATCCAGATCTAGTTCTTCATCGTCCACGTCGTGTGAATCGTCAGTTTCATCCTTTCCCAATCCACATCCCTCACATAACATTGATGAATGGATTGTGGTCAATGAATTCCACATCCGTCTCAAGCATATCCAAAAGACGCCCGCACAGGTGTTCCATTGCCGGATTTTCGGTCGCGTAATGTGTCGCATCAATAAGTGAAATATCACCTCTGGCGCGTATCACATCATGTTTTAGTTCCCCGGAGACGAATGCATCAACATCATTCTCCTGCGCGATGTCGAGATATTCAGCACGAAAACCACTGCCGCCAATTACCATCACGCGCGAGATGTCATCCCTGTCCCCGACATATTGTACATGCGTATTAAGTGATTTTGAAACATGTTTTGCAAATGTATCCGTAGAACATGTTGGAACTTCTCCGATTCTTCCAAGTTCCAGTTCAACAATATTGACAAGACCAAGCCTATCTGCGAGCACATCGTTCACGCCGCCCTGTACTTTATCGTAGTTGGTGTGCATGCTGTAGAGTGAAATATTGTTGTCAAGAGCAATTTTGAAGGTATCTGCAAGTGGTTTTGTGACCACTGTGATTGGATGGAAAATGAGTGTGTGATGCGTGATGAGCATATCCGCACCAATATCGGCTGCGCGATTTAGCACATAATCGGTCGGGTCAAGTGCAACAGCGATCTTTTCAATATCGTTGTCAAGGTTGAGGATGGCTCCAATCTTCCCCTCATCGAAATCTTCTGCAAGCTCGGGTGGTGCGATTTTTTCAAGTATTGGTATGATGCTGGAAATTTTCATTATACATTCATAATTTTGAGTAAATATCAACTTATCGGAATGCAGATTCACCCATTCATTTTGATAATATATATTTTATAAATATATAATGCGAGTTAATCTGAGCGCCAGCGAAGATTTTCTCGTATAAAGACATTTATTATATAATATTCATATAATATGTAAGAGATAATTATGTAATCATGAATTTCAAATAAGTATCTATCACACAAGCCAATATTGTAATGTGAGGCACCCATATGTTTAAAAAATCTATATTTTTGCTATTGACAATATTTTTCATATTTAGTACCCAGGCTTTAGCATACACAACGGATGACATTGAATGGAAAACAAGTGTAGATTCTACCAGTCTTGGATGGGGCGATTCGGTAACAAATGGCGATTATGTTATCAAAGCCGAGGATTTCACAAAAGATGGGTACGTTTACATAAAAATATTCAAAGATGGTCTGGAAAAACAACATGCACCTCTTGGTGCTGGCGGAACATTGATCGATGATGATGAGATCAAAGTTTATGTAATAAGTGTTGATCCTGATATAGATCCATGGACTGACAATATGGTGGATCCCACTACATCAATACGTATATATCGAAGAGGGTTGCCGAGTTTTGAGATAACGATCGAGACAGATGAAAGTTCATATGATCCAAAGTATCTGTCATCACCTTCAAAG
>JAUVET010000254.1 GCA_030594665.1 Methanosarcinaceae archaeon | reverse complement strand
TGTCAGTAGCGGACTTGAACTGTGGCAAAAGCATACAAGTGTCGTGTCAACTGTACAATGTCACTACATGGGAGTGAGCCAAACAGATGCAAAAAACGACGCGACCGCGCGAGAGCGCGGCACGTTCCTACACCATGAACGCGAAATACAAAACGGTTTTTAAGCGGTGTCGTATTTGCATATCTGGGTATTGTATGGTTGGGTTTGTGGGTCTGGTAGCAGGGGAATGTGCCACCTGCGGCGCTATGATTGATTCTGCGTCAAAAATCGCTAAACGAATACGATTTACCAACTCAATGTCAGGGAGAATCAAAAACTACAAAAAAAAGGGTGATTATTCATCACCCTGAAAACAGTCAGTAAAAAAAAGTTACTTACTTTTCTGCAGGTACATCTTCCATTGCATCCACAACAGGTACATCTTCCATTGTATCCTCAACAGGTACATCTTCCGTTATATCCTCAACAGGTACATCTTCCGGTGCATCCTCAACAGGTACATCTTCCGGTGCATCCTCAACAGGTACATCTTCCGTTATATCCTCAACAGGTACATCTTCCGTTATATCCTCAACAGGTACATCTTCCGTTATATCTACAGGTTCTGTGTCCACAGGAGTTTCTACAAGTTTTGATCTAACTTCAGATATGTGTGCAGGTACTGACAGCACATGAGTCTTTCTGATCTCAACCCTTCTGAGAGGATATATGTATTTTGCATTTCGGTATATGTTTGCAGACAATTTTCCGATGATCGCTTCTTCAATGAACTGGTCGTAATTCACATCAGATGCACGCTTTAATACGATCTTGATCATCTCTTCCCTGATACCTTTGATCTGGCTTGTACGTGCTCTCTTTACAGTGAAGCATGTAGGTTTTACTGTGACCTTGTAGCCGTCCTTTGTTGTAACATTAATATTTGCATCGATCCTTGAGGTCTGACGCTTTACAATTGAACGAAGATAATCGGTAGTTAGCTCATGACCAAGGAATTTCGTGTGTGCAACATCACCCACAACGTCATTGATCTCAAGTTTGAGTTTTGTGTTATGTTTTGAGAAATCGTTTGTGAGTTCACCAACCGTTGTCTCAACAACACGCCCGATAAGATTCTCAGGGTCGCTGGTTGGGGTAAAACCGATCCGGTTGCTACCCATGAACTTTGGTATCTCAACAGCATACCATGATTTTGATTTCCACTTATCTAATTTTCTCTGTACTTTCCGTGCCAAAAAAATTCCTCCAATGTTATTATAATTGTAATGTAAATGATCCGTTAACTTTTGTTAACGTATTGTAATGTATCGTTATTATGTATTCAATTCAGTCCAAACAATGTTCAATCTTCGGTCGAATTGACCTATGAACGGTTATATTATTAGCTATTAAATGGCGGTCTATAATCAACATGTCCGTATATAAGCAAATCGGTCAAACCGGATTTTGTGGTGAATGCTCAGCCGAAGCTACAATAAATTTGCACCCTCACCCGAACTTCACAACCGGACAGACCTCAATACACTTCCCGCAATGGACACACCCGTCCCCGATAACAGCCACTCCATCCTCAATAGTGATCGCATCATTCTTACACTGCCCCATACAAACACCGCACCCACGACACTTGAGGGCGCGCCGAATGGATAATTCAACCCTGTGCATCAACCTGCGTGCTCTCTTTTCCGTATCGCTCCGCGCGGTCACATTCCCTGATGCGAACACCTTTTGCCAACATACCCACTGCCTTGCAAGAAATTCCAAACATAATGCATATACTAAAATGATGCTTTCGAAAAGCATTCCACATAGGACATATCCCATCTGGAATACTTTTTGCCACAAAGTACCCTAACACTCTTTCACAACCGCACAACATACTTGAAAAATTCTTCAATTAAAAGATATGTTTAAAATTTTCATCGATGTTTAGTGTTCTTGGATATAACTCATTCAATGTGGGAGATATTTGTCTTGTGTTTGCAGTCGGCATTCGTTAAAGTATAGACGCATTCTTTTTAGTGGATATGTTAAGTATATTAAAGATTAGAGATTAATTAAAGAATATGAAAACAACTGAAAGTATAAAGGAAACACTCGCTGAGCATAGAGCTGAGTTGAAGAAGTTATTCAAAGTTCAAGAGATCGGATTATTTGGATCGTATGTCAGAGATCAGCAAAACGAGTCGAGTGATGTTGATATTTTGGTTGAGTTTGATGAACCCATTGGACTCATATCGTTTGTAGGGCTAAAAAATTATCTTTCCGATCTTTTGGGAGTTGAAGTCGATCTTGTAATGAAGAATGCATTAAGACCTAGAATTGGCAAGCGGATACTCAAAGAGGTCGTTTATGTCTGAAGAAAGGGATTATTTAGATTTTTTGGATGATATTATAGATGCTATGGATGAAGCAGAAAGTTTTGTTGACGGAATGACATTTGATGATTTTATCGGTGACAAAAAGACTGCTTATGCAGTTATAAGAGCCATAGAGATTATAGGGGAAGCCGTAAAACACATTCCGACTGATGTTCGGGACATATATCCGAATGTTCCATGGAGAGAAATCGCAGGAATGCGAGATGTTCTAATTCATGATTATTTTGGAGTGAATCTGCAAACTGTTTGGCAAACAGTGAATGCTGATATTCCTGAAACAAAACCATTTATTCAAAGGGTCTTAGAAGATATTGAAAAAAGAAGGGAATGAGTCGGTGACAAATTGTCACCGACTGAAAATTGGAGGCAGTGAAACGGTTACAAAATGTAACCGGTTGAAAATGGTTGCACAGGATGGAAAATTACGCTTGACAGATGTTGCTGATGCCGAAACACTCATGACTAATCCAATCCGTGCCAGGCCCCAAAGCTAAACCTATCAAGATATGGTTGGCAAAAGTGTTCAGGTGTATGCATAAGACAAATATATATCGATTGTATGCGCTCATCGATTCGTTCATGGTGGAATACGCCGCTTGCGGCGTTTGTTGCATTGTTTTTAGTTATACTAAACCATGTCTGTTTTTTGTAACTTTCTGCCACAGAGTACACAGAGTACACAGAGACTGTAGCAACTTTCCCTCTGTGTCCTCTGTGCTCTCTGTGGCCAGAATTTCACTCGCAAGAGGTTATACTTATTTTGTT
>JAUVET010000275.1 GCA_030594665.1 Methanosarcinaceae archaeon | reverse complement strand
GGTTTTTAGTTTTCGCAATCATGTGCCACTTTTTTTATTTTTGGGAGTGGTGTATATGCACTACATAAAAAGTTTGGCAGATATCTACCAAAAGATGTATGATTTTAAAGGCTGTGGCATGCGTTTTTGAACCTTGGTAATGACGTGTATTATCGAGAAATTTCCAAGCCCAACTCGACGCCATGGCCCAAAATACCCCAACCCCTCGTAAACCCTATCTACTCTCAAACCCAATTATACACCTAATGTAAACATGGAAATCGTGAGGCCATAACAATGACAAAAGAAACAATCAAAATCGAAGGAATGTCATGCGAACACTGCCAGATGGCTGTAAACAAAGCAATCTCAGGCGTAGATGGTGTATCTAATGTTGAAGTGAATCTTAAGGACGGCCAGACAACTGTGGATTTCGATGAAGGAAAGACCAACACCAATGTGATCAAGGCAGCAGTTGTCGAAGCAGGATACAAAGCGTAATGAATTAATATATACCACCAACACATTACTTACAATTAAGACTGTGGGAGATTTCCATGAAAGCCTTAATTAACGTCAATGGAATGTCATGCATGCATTGTCACAAAGCAGTGACAAACGCCATATCAGGGGTAAACGGTGTCGAGTCAGTTGACGTAAGCCTTGAGAATAACAACGCGACTGTAGTTTTTGATGATGAGATCACCAACCTTGACGCAATAAAACAGGCAGTGGTCGATGCCGGCTATAAGGTCGGAGTGGAACCCGCCGAAAGTGAACCCGCCTCCGAACCCGGGCAAACGGAAGACGCAGAGGTATGTCCCATCGTCATCGAAGATCACGAGGACGATAATGGCGAAGAAGAACCTGCGCGTCCTGAACCCCCCGACACCACAGTAGAAACCACATTCAAAGTATCAGGCATGACATGCGCATCATGTTCTGCCAACGTTGAAAGAATACTTAAAAAACAACCCGGGGTCGCATCTGCATCTGTCAACCTGCCAATGGAAAAAGCAGCAGCGACTTACGATCCTGCGCTTATAACCCCCAAACAGATGGAAGATGCCATTATGGGTATCGGTTACGGCGTTGTGAAAGACAAAGTCACGTTTGACATAGGCGGCATGACGTGTGCAGCATGTGCCCGGAACATTGAGGTTGTGCTCAAGAAACTCAAGGGCGTTGACTCTGCAACGGTCAATTACGCACTTGCAAAAACACAGGTCGAATACAATTCTTCACAGGTGTCCGTGGCAGAAATGATATCCGCCATCAAAGGAATAGGATACACAGCATCACTCAAGATCAATAAAAAAGGTGTCGAAGACCGCGAGCGTCAGGCGCGCGAAAAAGAGATCACAAAACAGCGTAACAATCTCATGATCTCGGTCATACTTGGAATACCAATTACACTTGGAAGCATGAGCGGCATGTTCCCGGATCTGCTCTCGTTCGTGCCTATGTTCTTAACAAATAATATCGTGCTCTTTGCCCTGACCACCATAGTAATGCTATTCCCGGGCAGGCAATTCTTCACAGGTACCTACAAGGGATTAAAGCACGGCGTCACCGACATGAACCTTCTTGTAGCAACCGGAACAGGTGCTGCATACAGCATTAGTGTTGCAGCGACGTTCCTTGACCTTGGTCCGGGTTACGGGCATCTGTATTATGATACTGCAGTAATGCTCATCACATTCATCATATTCGGCAGGTACCTTGAAGCCAAAACCAAAGGCAAGACCTCCGAAGCCATCCGAAAACTGATGGGTTTGCAGGCAAAGACCGCGCGCATTCTTGTGGATGGTGAAGAAAAAGAGGTTCCTGTTGAAGAAGTAACAGTTGGCGACATAGTAGTAGTGCGTCCGGGTGAGAAACTTCCGGTTGACGGTGTTGTTACCGGAGGAACATCGGCTGTCGATGAATCAATGATCACAGGTGAAAGCATCCCCACTGAAAAGAACCCTGACGATACCGTGATCGGTGCAACCATCAACAGATCGGGTTCATTCAAGTTCAGGGCCACAAAAGTTGGTGCAGATACAGCCCTTGCACAGATAATCGAACTTGTTGAGAACGCCCAGACATCCAAAGCACCCATCCAGCGAATTGCAGACATCGTGGCAGGACATTTCATACTTGCCGTGCACGTAATCTCTCTCCTTGCATTCTTCTTCTGGTTCTTTATAGGTTTTGGGATGTTCGGGATCGCACAATCAGCAGCGTTCTCAACAATTAGTCCGTTCCTGTTCTCCTTGCTTATATCCATCACCGTGCTCGTGATCTCCTGCCCCTGTGCGGTTGGTCTTGCAACACCTGCCGCGATCATGGTGGGGACAGGCAAAGGTGCCGAGAACGGCATACTGATAAAAGGCGGCGAGGCTCTGGAAAAAGCACACAAGTTGAACACGATCGTATTCGACAAGACCGGCACACTCACAAAAGGCGAACCTCAACTCACCGATATAATCTCAACATCACACCATTCAGATGATGAGGTGCTCCAAATTGCGGCAATTGCCGAGAACGGTTCGGAACATCCGCTTGGTGAAGCGATCGTAAACGGTGCAACACAGCGTAATATCGAGATTGGAAATGCCGGCTCGTTCAGATCGATTGCCGGTCACGGTGTAGAAGCTGAATTTGAAGGCAAGCGAATACTCCTTGGTACTCGTAAACTCATGGCTGATAACGGCATAGATGTTAAGGAACTTGGAGAGGGCATGGAAACACTTGAACATTCAGGAAAGACTGCCATGCTCATTGCACTGGACAACGAAGCCATTGGTATTGTTGCAGTTGCAGATACACTCAAAGAGAACTCGAAGGAAGCTGTTGGGAAACTTCACAATATCGGTATCGAAGTTGTCATGATCACGGGTGACAATGAAAGAACGGCATC
>JAUVET010000246.1 GCA_030594665.1 Methanosarcinaceae archaeon | reverse complement strand
TTAGTTACGATAAAATAAGATAATATCACTATGTTATAGGATGGTGCCCGAGAAGTTATAAACTATACACTATAATACTATACACTAGATATAATTAAAAACATGCGTCTCGGTTATAAACTTAAGAACTGAATAATAATTTACGGGGAATATTATGGATTACAGCTTCAATGGTACGGGTGGTTATCAGGTTCCAACCGGAATCTCAGGATTGGATGTTCAATTAGGTGGTGGCGTGCCGCCTGGAATTACGATTTTACTTCTTGCCGAATCCGGTGCCGGTTCAGAGATATTTGCACAACAGTTCGCATATGGTGGATTGGTGAACAGTGAAGAAGTGTTCTACCTTTCATCCGAGCACCCTGTGCAGGAAATTGCTTCCGAGATGGATGAGTTTGGATGGGGTAAAAAGGATGAACTTATGGATCAGATCAATTTTGTCGATGCGTATGCACCAAGGTTTTACAATGTGCTTCCAAAAGAGCTTATATCCAATGTTTCGGCAAAGGATTTCTTGAAACAGGGTACAGATCCATTGAATCTCTTAAAATCAACTGTTACCAGTAAGCGAAATGGAAAATATAGGGGTGTAATTGATTCAATATCTTTTTTCCTGCGTTCGTATGAATTGAACGATGTTGTGGAAGCAATTGAAATTATGTCGTCCGTTGGCAAACTTTCAGGTGCAGTGCACCTGATTCTCATGACCAGCGGCATGCATGATCCTGTGGTCGAAAACACGTTGAAACATGTATGTGACGGTGTAATAGAGTTTCGTATGAAAGAGCGCGGCAGTGAGATCGAACATACAATTATGATCCGTAAGATGCGTGGTATGATCACACCGAACCGAACAATATCATACAGTCTCACTGCTAAAGGTATCGAGTTGGAAACTACGACACGCGTGCTTTGATGATATGCTTTAAACAGAAACATATTTCAGTACTACTGGCAATTAGTGGTTGATTATTATGAAACAGGGTCTATTGAAAATATTGAGGGATATTTTTTCATCTTCGGGATACAATGTCACCGAATCATACAGATATGATATGGTGGCTGAGAAAAACGGATACAGAACATTGATCAAATTCGGTACTTATCCTGACTATTCGGATATTAAACATTTTGCCGATCAGGTTACAGATGGTACGGGACTTTATGTCGTAACTCATGTAATATCAGATGATCTGTGCCAATATGCTATAGAAAGTGGACTTATGGTATGGGACCGGGATGATGTTGCGCTTCAGATCGGAAAGGCGGTGCTTGCTGACATTGAAGGTACTACTGCTGATTTGGAATTGATACCACCTATTAACCGGCAGCTTCCTGCCCGGACCATGAATACGGGTTTTGCGGCAGAAAAAGATAATTCGATATTCGGGATGTTCGAACAAGGTGACGCACCAGGGAAAACGCCTGCACCACCTGAACCTATGACGGCACCACCACCACAACAACAACAATGGGGAGGAATGTTTTCGCAGCCAGAAGCTGTTCGGTCAGCACCTGCACAACCAAAGCAATCCATGGTGTTGGATTTGCATACCGTACCATTAAATATTTCAAAAGAACATGCAATTGGCATTGCAAAGCAACATGTTGGAATTGTGAATGATGCTGTTCTTAAGTTCGTTCCTTTTTGGGCATACAAATATTCGATCAATATTGAGCAGCAATATAAGTCCAAGATCATAGATATTTCAGGTGATGGGAATGGGTGTATAAATGCATTGAATGGTCACGATGAAACGCTAGAATTTAAGGAAGTTTGTGACAGTGTTGAGGTTCAAGATGATGGTTATGAAATTAAAGGACCAATATTGACACGTGATGAAGCAAACAGAAGTTTGCTCGATAAGATCATCGATGAACATACAGAGGAAGTACGTTTTGATTCGATGGCAGGAGATACGATTATTTCTGAGCATAAATTGTTCAAACCAAATGATGATGACATAAATCTTGAACTTGAAATGGTATATGTGCCTATTTGGGAACTGAAAGGAAGAAATAATTCAGTTGAGATCAGTGCGCACGATAGCAAAATTCTGTGTAATCCGGTGGATGATGATGTAGAGTTTATCTGATCAACTTATGTTCGTGTATATACGAATGGTATATATACCAATAACTCTATATATAAGGTAAATGATTCACAATCATTTTATTAATGTTATAACAAAAAAGGTGATATTATGGTAACAATTACAGAAACAGCAGCACTTGAGCTAAAATCATTATTGGAGTCCGAGGAGAAAACGGACCATTCACTTCGAATATTCATTGCAGGCATGGGTTGCAGCGGCATCCAGTACGGTCTTGCACTTAACAATGAATCAAAGGAAGATGATATCACAGTGTCAAACAACGATGTTAATATTGTGATGAGTAAGGATGTTTCTGAGACACTCAGTGATGCAAAGGTCGATTATATCGATTCTGCACATGGCAAGGGATTTGTTATCGATAATCCAAATGCTGTAAGTGCTTGTGGCGCAGGTTGCAGTAGCTGCCAATAATCGAGTTAAATTTTGATAGTGGATGGTGATATAATGTTTCCAGGTATAGGCGGCAGGGGTATGAACCCCGCAAAGTTGAAATCGATGATGAAACAGATGGGGATAAACCTCACTGAGATCGATGATGTTGAGCAGGTTATCATAAGGACACCCGAGAAGGATATTGTGTTCAATGATGCGAATGTTTCCATTATGAATGCACAGGGTGTTGATACATACCAGATTGTCGGAACTCCGGAAGAGGTTGCAAGGGAACTTGCAATACCCGATGACGATGTCAGATTGGTTGCTGAGCAGACAGGTGTTTCAGAAGATGCTGCCCGTGAAGCATTAAAAAGCGCAAACGGCGATCTGGCAGAAGCTATTCTGTCACTTGCCTGATATTCGTTTTCTCGTGGTAGATAATTTATAACTTCTCGTTTGGTGCATGTATGGCACCAGCATTTTATTTTTTCTTTTGGACTTTCGTGCTGAGAGTAGGTGTATTTTTGATCGGCACATATCTGCATGGATCGTTTGGGAACGAGAATATCCGGCATGCGTCGATGTCACATCTGCATGAGAGGAAAGGGATCGAGTGTGCGCCGCAGGTGGCAGATTCGGAATTGGATGCGTATGAGGAACTTGCTGATGTGGTTCGAAAACATGTAGATATGGAACGGGTTTGTGAGATTATAGGGATTGATGTGTAGGTCGTTCAGATTTAATATTTAGACTGGGAATATGTTTTTTTGGTCAAAG
>JAUVET010000067.1 GCA_030594665.1 Methanosarcinaceae archaeon | reverse complement strand
TCTTTTCCTTTACCTATCTTTATGTAATCTCCTTGTAAAAGAAGACCTGATTCTAAAAGTGTTCCTTTTTCATAAGATTGCCGAAGTAAAAGCAAGACCTGTATTAAAGATGACTTACCTACATTGTTTTTACCTGCAATTAAAGTAAGATTATTTAGAACAAAATCAATATCATTAAGACTTTTGAAATTCCTTATATATATATTTGATATCATGCTATATACCTATTGATTACAGTTGATATTTCGGTGAAACGATAAACAACATTTGCAGAGTCTGTAGTCGAAACTGTAATTGATGAATAAAATTTACCGTCTTCGAATAATTGCTTAAAAGATTCCACGAAATCCTTCTTGTTTTTAAGTAAAAACTGGCTATCATTTTCTGATAATTCAGAAAAAAGAACTGTTACAGCTTCAAAAAGAGCACGGTTTAACACCTTACTTTTATTATCTTCAACCAATGATTTTCTAAAAGCATTGTCTCCAAAAATATAGTAAGATAAATTGAGTGCTTTGAGTATATCTGTGCGTAAAGAGTTCAATTGCCTAGGTTCAGCTCTACCTAGCTGTTCCATTGCGTCATTTAGAAAACTAATCATGGGAGCTTTATAATCTTTATAAGTTGTAAGTTTGAGAGCCATAAAGCGCAAAACCAATTCATTATCAAGCATCCTTTTTCCTGAAACTCTCCCAACTTTCTGAAAAATATCCGTTTTAGTAATTTCTTTTAAGAATTTAGAAGCTTGACCATCATTTACATCCTGACTAATTGCATGACGTATTTCCTGTGGCTTTAATTGCACTCCCCCAGTATTAATTCTATAGAACAAACTGAATTTAACATTGGATGGTGTTCCAGGTTTTATTAGGTACATAGTCACTTGTGCTTCTTCAATGCGACGTTGCATATTTCGTGGCAAGTCATCAAAAGTTTTGTTGTTAAATTGTTTGAGAAACTCAAGTTTATTCAATTTCATCTTTTTGTCAACAACAAAACTTTTGATGATGGATAAGCGTTGCAAACCATCAACAACTTGCCATTCATCTTCATTTGATGCATCAAAATAGAAGGCAGGCAAAGGAAAACGGATTAATAATGATTCTATAAGACGACTTTTAAATGTGGGATTCCACAGATTTTGTTCCCTTTGAAAATCTGGCTGTAAATCAATTTCTTCATGACTTAATCTTTTTATAAGCGTATCTAATGTTGTTTGAACGGCCTGAATATCAATCTGTGAAGGATTAAATGGTTCTTCAAGATCGGTAAATTCATCTTGTAGGTCTTTTTCCTCTTTTTCATCAAACTCTTGAGATTCACTAATGATTTCTCTGTTGCTTTCATCAAGATTACTATCAATATGGGTCATGTTCTAACCTCTATTGATTACTGCAATACTTATAAATTATTCTCTACTCCAATCATTTAACCTTCACTTCTCCATCCCTCAACTTAGGCAAAAGGATATCTCGTAGCTTTACCAGTATTACTATTTAAAATGCGACATGCAATTGAAAATCTTTTTATCGATGCCAAATTGCCCAACAGAGTGATGATTTTTACATTGGCATACAACTTACACAACTATGGTTAGCAAGGTGCCCTGACATGCCTATGAGATTAGTATGCTCAAATTACCAAAAAAATCCTGGATAAACCTTATAGCCTAACCAAAACATTATACTCCCAATATGAAACAGGAAATGACAAGTGCCGATGTGGCTGCTCTTGTATCAGAGTTTACCGAAGGTAAACACTCATTAAACGATGCAAAGATTGGCAAAATATACCAGCCCGTGCCCGATGAGATCCGGATTAGCCTTTTCCTATTTGGCAGGGGCAGGCACAATCTAGTGATAGAAGCCGGAAAACGGGCACACATGAGTGAACACATTCGCCCAAGCCCAAAAATGCCGCATTCATTCCCAATGCTACTCCGAAAACACATACTTGGAGGGCGCATCACCTTTGCCAAACAATATGATTTTGATCGAATAATCGAATTCGGGATAATACGTGGCGGTATTGAAACAATACTTGTTGCAGAACTCTTCTCACGGGGCAATATTGTGCTGCTTGACAGTGAACGCAAGATCATACTCCCTATGAATCCGGTGACTTTCAAGGGACGAAGAATACGAAGCGGCGAGATATACGAATATCCGGAAGCAAAGATCAGCCCACTGGATGCAGGTGAAGATGAACTTGCAGATGCATTATCATCGTCTGATGAGAATGTGGTCAGGACGATTGCAAATCGTTTCAATCTCGGTGGAGTGCTGGCAGAAGAGGTTTGCCTGCGCGGAGGAGTCGATAAGAACATGATTGCGAACGACGTATCCCCGCAAGATATTTCTGCAATTCATGGTTCGTTGAAAGATGTATTTTTGCCACTGTTGTCAGGCGAGCTTAAACCGCAGGTAATCAAAAAAGAGGTGAACGGAGAACTGGAACCCCATAATGTGGTGCCCTTTGAACTTGAACAATACCGCGATTTTGAAAAACAGTATTTTGATTCATTCAATAGTGCACTGGATGAGTTTTTTGGCAAACTGTCAGCCGAATCCGTGGCCGAGCATGTACAGGTGGTCAAGAAAGAAAAAGTTAACATATTTGAGCGAAGGTTGCTTCAGCAGCAGTCTGCGATCATGAACTTTGAGACCAAATCAGAAAAATTCACGGCAATTGCAGAACAGGTATATGCGAATTACCAACCGATCGAGGAATTACTGGAAGTTCTAAACGGTGCAAGGAAAAAAGGGTATTCATGGGATGAGATCAAGTCGATACTAAAACAGGCAAAGGATACACTTCCAGCCGCCAAGATCATTATGAGTATCAATTCTGCCGAAGGCACGGTTGTTGTTGACCTTGAAGGTACAAATGCGACGATCGACATACGCAAGACAGTTCCACAAAATGCGCAGGTCTATTACGAAAAGTCGAAAAAGCTCATGAAAAAGCGCGATGGTGCCCTTCGTGCGATCGAGCATACAAAACTTGCTATGCAGAAAAAGGAAAAACGGGCACCAAAACGGCGAAAGGTCATGCGCAAGAAACACTGGTACGACCGGTTCAGGTGGTTTGTGTCATCCGACGGATTCCTTGTTGTTGGTGGGCGGAATGCCGATACCAATGAAGAGATTGTGAGTAAATACATGGAAAAACGCGATATCGCATTCCATACCCAAACACCAGGTGCCCCGATGACAGTTATCAGGACAGAGGGCAAGGAAATACCTGAAACCACATTGCAGGAAGCGGCACAATTTGTTGTATCGTATTCAAGTGTCTGGAAATCCGGACAATTCAGTGGTGACTGCTACTGGATCAAGCCCGAACAGGTGTCAAAGACGCCAGAATCGGGCGAGTTCTTAAACAAAGGTTCGTTTGTTATACGTGGCGAGCGGAATTATTACAGGGATGTGCAGGTAGGGGTTGCGATCGGACTTGAACTTAAAGGAGAGACGCGGGTAATTGGTGGTCCGGTGTCTGCTGTGCGAAATCATGCCAAACACGTTATCGAGGTCGTTCCGGGGAAATTCAACCAGAACGATATATCTAAAAAAATATCCCGCATCTATGTTGATGAACTCAAGGATGTGCAGTTTGTAAAGCAGATTGCGTCTCCTGATCTTATTGCTATGATGCTGCCTCCGGGTGAATCGGATATTAAGGAATGAAATTAAGGGTACTAAGTTGATAATAATTGTAGATTAAGTTAAAGAGTGGCAGACATATTAATGGAAAAGAGTTTTTGAAAGAACAATATGATGGCCATTGCCAAATATGTAACACTCGGTTGGTGAGTTGACGCGCAGGCGGTGTATCCAAAATCGATATGTGGCGCAAACATAATGGACGGGATGAACAGGATTGACAGGATGTCACAAAACGCCATTCTAATCCTGTCCATCATGTAAATCCTGTCTGAAATTGTTGGCAGAATCGCATGCAATTGGCATGTTTTCCAATCGGCACGCGTCCTGTATTTTGCGCTTTGAGCGGGCGCAGATGAGTGAAAATACGGCGCAGTTCAATCATTTTTTTTAGACGCAGATACACTCACCTCCTACGGAGTTGGGTGCCTGCTACGCCTGTGAGGCGTGCAGGTCACACGGATTTACGCAGATTTGAACTTGGGAGGGGAAGTGAATTGTGAGTTGGCGCGCAGGCAGTGTGCTTAAAATCAGCACGGGGCGCAGACATACTGGACAGGATTGACAGGATGTCACAAAACGCCATTCAAATCCTGTCCATCATGTAAATCCTGTCTGAAATTGTTGGCATAATCGTATGCGATTGGCATGTTTTCCAATCTGCGCGCGTCCTGTATTTTTCGCTTGAAATTGTGTGAGTTTTGTGGTTTAGAAAAGGATGAAAAATGTTGTAAAATGTGCTTTATGGGGAATTTTATTGACAAACACGGCATATTTTTTACATGTGCCCATAGAAATGTATTTAATATTTCCAAGAGAACTAATATCTATCAGGTGAAATATCATGTCCGAAGTAGAAATGTTGAATTCGATAATAACCGATCTGAATTTCCTGAAGGAAAAAATAGTCCAGATCGAACTTACAGTTAATGAGATTGACAGTGACATACACAGAAGAGTTAACCCTGAATACCTAAAGGAACTCGATCAAATTGAAAAACGAGATAAGAGGATGCGCCTAAAGAATATCGATGACTTTGATCAGCGTTTTGGGCTTTGAGCATGTTATCTACTTCATATGAATTCGAGATCACAGAAACACTTGACCGCAAGTTGAAAAAACTGCAAAAGAAAAACAAACCGTTGTTAGTAGCGTGTCGCAAAAAGATAAGCGAGATCATACAGAATCCATATCATTATAAGCATTTGAGATATGAGGATCGATTCAGAGTGCATGTCGGTGGCTCGTTCGTTTTGACATACAGAGTTTTCGAAGAAAAGAAACTTGTTCTTTTTTTGGATATTATTCATCACGATAAAGCATATTTGTAATTTACATTCAGCGCGCGTTCAGAGAAAGTTTTATTGTGTAGATTATAATCGGTGGGGTGGGACAATTAAAAAACCACAGAGGGCACGGAGGGACACAGAGGTGTGTTTGGTGGATTGGAGTGCGGTCGGCGTTATCTACAACTGGGGCGCGGCTTTTGCGCTCGCTTCAGGTGTGGGGTTCGCCATGGCTGTTGAAATATATAATTTATGAAATACTGCACCGCAAAGGACGCAAAGTTACGTTAACAATGTCTTTGCGGTGAAATTAAAAGAAAACAGACTTTCAATCCGTGTTGAAAATTCCCACTTACGCACTCCTGCTGCCTCTCTGCTCTCCTACTGTGATTGCAACGCAGCGCGCTCGCTTGCAGTCGGCGTGTTTCAGAATCGGCGCGCGTCCGGCAATTTGCGCTTTGGACGAACGCGGATGAGTGAAAATACGGCGTAGTTTCATCATTTTTTTTGTCAGACGCAGATTCACGCAGATTTGAACTTGGGATGAGATGTGAATTGGCACGCAGGCAGTGTGTCCAAAACCAGCACGGGGCGCAGACATAATGGACGGGATGAACAGGATGCCACAATCCGACATCCAAATCCTGTCCATCCAGTAAATCCTGTCTGAAATTGTCAGCATGATCGTATGCGCTTGGCATGTTTTCCAATCGGCGCGCATCCTGCGTTTTGCTCTTAAAATGCTCGCGGATTGGTGAAGATAGGAGGCGTAGTTCTTATTTTTCCAGACACGGATTCGGACTTATGAGGGAATTGAATCATGGATTCGCATGCAGGCGACCTGTGCGTGTTAATAGAGATGCACCCGCCTGCAATCATGACTGCACTCAAACGGCGGCGGGCTCAGTGCAGCAAAAAAGGCAGATGGGGCGCGGCTTTTGTGCTCGCTTCGAGGTTCGCATCCCGTGCGCTGTTTAATCATTTTTTCAGACGCTGATTTATACGGATTTTAAGCTATTTTTACACAAATTATATATTTCAACAGCCATGGCGGAGCCCAACCAATCCCCGGGGCCAACGCCCGCATCGCCGAACACCCGCATTTTCATCATTTTTTCAGACGCAGATTTGAACTTGGGAGGGGAAGTGATTTGTGAATTGGCGCGCAGGCAGTGTGCCTAAAATCACTACGGGGCGCAGGTATAATGGACAGGATGAACAGGATGGACAGGATGCCACAATCCGACATCCAAATCCTGTCCATCCTGTAAATCCTGTCTGAAATTGTTGGCATAATCGTATGTGATTGGCATGTTTTCCAATCGGCACGCGTTCTGCGCTTTGCTCTTAAAATGCGTGTGGATTGGCGAAGATGGGGGCATGGTTCTTATTTTTCCAGACACGGATTCGGACTTGTGAGGAAATTGAATCATGGGTTCGCACGCAGGCGGGCTCAGTGCACCAAAGAAGGCAGTTGAGTATAGTATACAAAAAATCAAGATTTACAAAAGGGACATCCCTGCAGAGCATCCGAAGGAAATCCGCACAGATAAATGGTTCGTGGTCTGATGTTGAATGAATCCAAACATGCGTAAATAAGAAATGACTCAATCTCATTTCAGCAGTTTAATAAATTCGTTTCTTGATAATCCGGATTGCTTCATAATTGAAATAAGAGTACCTTTCGGAACAGGACTTCTTTTCGGAATAATTACCAGAAATTTTTCACCGTAATCTCCTTCTTTGACTAATGCAGTATGACTGCCTTTGCTTTTAATAGGTGCATAGTCGAATCCGGATTTAAGAAGAGCTTTTATAATCTTTTTTGATGGGACCGAAGGAAGTTTACTCACACTGCAACCCCAATATTAGAAGTAAACTTATTTGATGCCTGCAAAGAAGGCGCAAAATCATCTAAAATTCCTAAGGCTTTGGCGTTTTCAATATACAATTCAACTGCCTCTTTTAGGTTTGCAAGAGCTTCCTGTGGTGTATCTCCAGCACTGGCAACTTCAAGTTCCGGGCATTTTGAAACATATACATCATCTTCCTTCCAGATTACAGCTGTGATATTGAAATCGCTCATACTTTTCACTTTTATTAGTAGGGTGATTTAGTTTATTAAATTATTGATTGAATCAAACCTTAATCCCTTAATTCATAAAGCTAAGTGAAAAAACTTACAAATAAAACATTGGAACAAAAACGATATTGTATGTTCTTTAGATACCGAGAGCAAGCACAGCAGGAGCAAGTGGCGCAG
>JAUVET010000026.1 GCA_030594665.1 Methanosarcinaceae archaeon | reverse complement strand
AAAAAAGAAGCTAAAGGAAAGACAATAATCGCACTTTCAGGCGGGGTTGACAGCTCAGTCTGCGCAGTACTCGCAAACCGTGCGATCGGCGATAAATTGACACCCATATACATTGACACAGGCCTGATGAGAAAAGGCGAGACCGAACGCATAAAGGAGATCTTCTCGGACATGAACCTTCAGGTAGTCGATGCAAAAGAACAGTTCCTTGCAGCCTTGAAAGGGCTTGAAGACCCCGAAGAGAAGCGCAAGGCTGTGGGTGAGGCATTCATACGCGCCTTCGAAAAGGAAGCACGGGAACTTGAAGCCGAATACCTGATCCAGGGCACCATATATCCTGACAGGATCGAATCCGAAGGCGGGATTAAATCACATCACAACGTTGGTGGTTTGCCCTCAAAAATTGACTTTAAGGCAATTGTCGAGCCGATCGATGACCTGTACAAAGACGAAGTTCGTGAAGTTGCGCGGGCACTCGACCTGCCCCATGAGATAAGCGAGCGCATGCCGTTCCCGGGTCCGGGTCTATCAGTCCGCATCATTGGCGAGGTCACTGAAGAAAAGGTAGAGGTTGTTCGTGCGGCAAATGCGATCGTAGAAGAAGAACTGCTTGAAAAATTCCAGCCGTGGCAGACCTTTGCCGCAATACTCGGGAAAGGCACAGGTGTCAAAGGTGACCAGAGGATACACGGCTGGATCATTGCCATTCGCGCTGTCGGTTCAAGGGACGGCATGACTGCCGAGGCACTGGAACTTCCATGGTATGCACTTCGCCAGATCGAATCACGCATCACAAGCGAAATACCATCGGTTGCAAGAGTTGTCTATGACATAACACCAAAGCCGCCTGCGACCATTGAATTCGAATGAGTTTGAGCACAGGCAAATGACACTCAACAAAGCAGTAGCAGATATCCGGGCACGCCAGCGTATCAAACCCTCGGCGCTTGATAGGCCATCAGCAGTATGGACAGGTGTAGACCTGCTCGACGGGCAGGAGATCAAAACACTCACCGTCATCTTCAAAACATCCGGCTGCAGATGGGGCAAAGTCGGCGGCTGCACCATGTGCGGTTTCGTCTACGACAGCGCCATAGAATCGCCATCTCCTGACGACCTTGAAACACAACTCGACAGGGCGCTTCAGCGAGCGGGCGACATGGACAGGTTCATGCTCAAGATCTTCACATCAGGCAGCTTTTTTGATGAGCGCGAGATAACGCCGCAGGTCCGGCAAAGTATCCTGCGTCGGCTTGCAGACGATAAGCGCATCCTAAAAGTGCTTGCCGAAACACGCCCCGAATTTGTGACCGATAAGGTCATGGATGAGTGCGTCAAAATAATGGGTGACACGAAATTCGAGATCGCTGTCGGACTTGAAACAAGTTCCGACATGATCCGCAAGGATTCCATTAATAAAGGCTTTACATTCGTTGATTTTGTCCGCGCATCTGAAACTGCCAAAAAACACGGTGTAACCACAAAAACATACCTCATGCTAAAACCCCCATTCCTCTCAGAAGGAGAAGCAATGGATGACATCATCCGATCCGTAGACGATGTGGTGCAATACTCCGACACCATATCCATCAACCTCTGCAATGTCCAGCGCGGCACATTTGTCGAATCACTGTGGCAAAAGGGACAGTACCGCCCGCCCTGGCTCTGGAGTATCGTAGAGATCATCAAAAAAGCAAAAACTGCACATCCTGATATGCCAATCATGTCAGACCCCGTAGGTGCAGGCTCAAAACGCGGACCACACAACTGCAAACAATGCAGCCATGATGTTGCAGACGCGATACGCAAATTCTCGATCACACAGGACATCGGTGTCTTTGATGAACTCACATGCGACTGCGTGGAATTGTGGAAAAAAGTTCTTGAACTGGATGATCTCACATACGGTTCAGCGATCATGGATTAGATCGGACTGGATAGAAGAAGAAGATTATCATTTTCACCGCAGAGGACGCGGAGAGCGCAGAGTTGCGTGTATATTCTCTGCGTACTCAGCGTCCTCTGCGGTGAAAAATCATACCATATTCATTGAAATCACTGAATATCAGAACAGTACTTTTTTATCGAAGATTTCTATCGAAGATTTCTATCGAAGACTTCTATCGAAATCATCTATCGAAGACTTCTATCGAAGACTTCTATCGAAATCTTCTATCGAAATCTTCTATCGAAACTCACACTTCAATCCCCATCATTGTAGACCATTGTCCCTATTCCGGCATCCGTGAACAATTCAAGCAATATTGAATGTGATACACTGCCATCGATTATATGCACCCGTTCAACTCCGCTGACAGTGGCTGCTGCCGCACTTCGCATCTTTGGGGTCATTCCGCCGGATATCACACCCTCGTCGATCAGGGTCTCCACATCTTCGACCGTGACTCTTGATATGCGTGTTGATTCATCCTTTATATCTCTCAAAAGACCTGGCACATCAGTCATAAGTATCAATTTTTTGGCATCAAGTGCTGCTGCAATGTCGCCTGCCACAGTATCTGCATTAATGTTCAATGCATTTCCAGCCGCATCCATTGCTATCGGGGATATCACAGGGATGTAGCCCTCCCTGGTAACAATATTGATGATATCGGGATTGATGATCTCAGTCTCTCCGACCCATCCAATATCAACATGCTGCTCCACCCCTTCGATCACAACACGTTGGGCAGGCTTCTTTTTGGCAAGAATCATCTTTCCATCCTTTCCGGAAAGACCAATTCCCTTTCCACCATGCTGCCCGATAAGCGAAACGATCCTTGTGTTGATATTGCCAACCAGAACCATACGTGCGATCTCAAGTGTCTCATCATCGGTAATTCGAAGCCCTCCGACAAATTCAGGCTTCTTGCCCATACGCTGCATCTTCTCGGTTATTTCAGGACCGCCACCGTGTACGAGAACAGGATGTATTCCAACAAAGCGCAGAAGAACAATATCCTGTATGATCTCATCCATAATCTTAGGGTCGACCATTGCATGTCCCCCGACTTTTATTACCATAATGGAATCATGGAACTCCCTGATATACGGCAGGGCTTCGATCAATAAATTTTCTCTTTTAAGTGACATGGGTCTATATTTTGGCATCTTAGCGTTTAAACTTTTGTATTGAGCACCTGTATAAGATCAATGCCCAACAGATCATCGAACAATGAAAAATATCAATAAGCAAACACGGGAGAAATCTCCTTCCGGTCGATCTAACTCGAACTATATATTTATAAAATATATACTATCAAAAAAGGAGTTGACCCATATAATGCATATTATAATGGGTCATCTAAGGTCGAGAAATAAAAAATCAAACTTTATCAAGTTTTTCAATACCGACTTTCTTCACGTATGGCTTGCTGATCTTATCAGGCATCCATGCCGGCTTGTTTTTAGGTGCATTGACTATTTCCTTCCATCCATTAAAAACATGAACTTTCTTGGTTCCACGCTCCCTGAGTCTGATGACTGTGGGTTTAGACTTTGTAGCTTTTTGTCTGTTTGCGACCTTAAGAGCTGCTTGTCTTGGTTGTTTACCAGTGAATACACCGTGTTCATTTCCTTTCTGATCTCTTAATACAAAATTTCTTGTTTCAGACATAATGTCACCTCGCAACCTATATTTGTTACTATCTCTTATTTTAGCATTCCAAATATATATATGTTTTCTTTTAATGTTGCCTTTTGATTCGGATTTGTATCAAATTTCAACGAATTTCCTGTTAGCCCTGCAATTTACTTAGTGCAGATCTGTGATTTTGGCAATGTTTTATAAGCTCAGGTATTAAAACTTTTTTGTTGTTTACAATAAACATCTACAATAACCTTCAAATCAGAAGCCATACATATTAACCGTTATGGTGGGTATTCATGAGCAACAAAAAATTGGAAATTATCAAGATCCTTAAAGGATCAGAAGGAAAAGCTGTATCCGGCGAAAAACTGGGAAACCAACTTGGGATATCCAGGACAATGGTCTGGAAATACATAAAATCCCTTATGAAAGAGGGCTACGGGATAGAATCGTCCCCAAAGATCGGTTACACATTAACATCCGTGCCTGATCTGCTTTACCCCGATGCAATTCGAATGGGACTCAGAACAACCCTCATCGGACAGAAAATACATCACTTTGATGAATTAACATCTACCAACATTACAGCAAAAGAACTGGCACACGACGCTGAAGATGGTACAATTGTGATCGCCGAGGTGCAAAAAGGCGGACGCGGTCGGCTTGGGCGTGAGTGGCTCTCACCCCGTGGCGGGATATGGATGTCTGTTATCCTTAAACCAACGATCTCACTTGCACATGCATCAAGATTGACACTGGTTGCAGGAATCGCCATCTCAAAAGCCATGCGAAAACTTGGCATGGATGCACGTATCAAATGGCCAAACGATATACTGGTCAACAGCAAAAAAGTATGCGGCATCTTAACGGAAGTAAATGCAGAGGTGGAACTGGTGGACTACATTGTGGTTGGTATTGGTATCAATGCAAATGTAGATATGGATGAGTTTAGCGATGATGTCAGGGATGTTGCAACCACGCTGTTATCAGAACTTGGGAGACCAATTGACCGCATTTCATTTATACAGGATATACTCTTTGAACTTGAGCAGGAATACATTCGATTCAGGACACAACCGTTTTCAGGTATCCTCAATGAATGGATATCCCTATCCGACACCATCGGTAAGCAGGTCAGTGTAACAACACCCCATAAAATTCTCGAAGGCAAAGCTGTTGGAATGACAGACGATGGTGCGCTTGTTGTTGAAGGTCCGGATGGTACACGCGAAGATGTGCTGGCTGGCCTATGCATCTATACAAGGGGATAATTGATCGGGGATTTAATGTACAACAAAACGGGAACACGGATCTTTGAAAAAATTGTAATTACATTTGTGTTCATAGTTTTACTCACATATTTATCGATCCCTGCAAGCGCATCAGACGATAACGATGTATTGGTAAACGGCAGTGGACTGTATCTCACAACAGGAGACAGTTGGTCGTTCTATCAGGGGTATGAACTTGTTTTCAAAGGTTTAAGTTCAAGTCCGGGTGGGGATAAAGTATGGATGGGACTTTTGCTGAATGGTGAAAGTGAGGATGATGCGATCATGCGCGAAGGTGAATATTTTGAATACACCCGCAATTCAAAGAAGATATTCAACATAACTGTGGATACCATCTATTCCGGATCTGGTAGTGGGCTTGTTACATTCAAGCCAGTGTATCAATATCTTGACCCCACACTTCCAAAACCTGATATGACACAAGGTCATGGAATTGTTGACGATCCAAATGGGTCTGTGAACAATTCGAATTTACCAAATGATGATGTAACAGGGAATACCGGTGGATTTGGTGTGGCGTTGTTATGCATGTGTATGTCTGCTGCGGCAATCTTTAAAGTACGGCAAAAAAAGAACCGATAGGCTGTTAAAAGTATTTGATTCGTTAATTTTGAGGCTGAGTCGATCATAAATCGATTCGAAAAAAAGATGGTAGACATCATGAACGCTGGTGTCTTTACTTGAAACTTGACAAAGGTTGTACAAATACAAAAACCGAACAAACTAGAATTTGATATCTCCTTTATCCATCAAAACCTTCAGGTCCTGAAGACTTAAACGTCCTGTCTTCTTAAGTTTCTCCTTTGCAACAACATGTTGCTCATCCTGCTTTTTCTCGTCCTTTACAAGTTGTATTTCCTTTGATCTATCAAGGTATGTATTTAGCTCTTCACGAAGTTGTTCGATCTTTGCTTTCAAAGGATCGATCTTTGCCCGTAGTGGAGCGGAAGCAGAATATTTCTCCCTGATCTGTGCATGGTACATATCGGCTTCTTTTCGAAGTTTATCAATGGTTTTGTAAAACTCAAGCATTTCAAGATGATGTGTTTGTGAATCCTTTGCAAGCGTTCGTATCTGTTCACTCACATTGTCACCTGAGTCATATATGCCTTTTGAACTTTCATATGATCCGATGATCTTCTGGTGAACCTCATTTGCACTAAATGCAGCACCAAGTCGTTCCTCAAGCTGGGTCAATCTCTCAATAATATCGATCTCATGTTTGAGCGGAATGTCGGCATTCAACAATTTATCAAGCTCCTCAGCATAGGCTTTTGACAATGATTCAACACTACCCTTTGACAGTTTGTTAAGGTCATCCCGTTTTGATTTCATCTGGGATATTTCATTAACCACTTTTTGTGTCGCTGATTGTATGCCGCTTCGTTCTGTTTTCAGATCAGCGATCTTTTTATTTGCCTCATCACGTTTTAACTTGTGGTCGCGTGCTTTTGGAACAAGTTCCTTCACCTGCGAGTTGAGGGCATCTCGTTTCTCTTTCAGGTCAGTGGTATCTGTACGGTGCAATTTCAATTCCCTGAAAATCGATTTCAAAGACCTTTCATTTTGGTCGATCTGGGTCCTGGTCCCATTGACCTTCTCCTTTAACTCCCGCTCTGTCATTTGTGAAACATCAGTCATGATTCCACCACCTTGTCCTGTTTAACAGCCTCGTCCACTGTAACGGTTTCGTCTACTGTAACAGCCTCGTCCACTGTAACGGCTTCGTCTACTGTAACGGCTTCGTCTACTGTGACGGCTTCGTCCACTGCAACGGCCTCATCCACTGTAACGGCTTCGTCCACTGTAACGGTTTCGTCCACTGTAACGGCCTCGTCCACTGTAACGGTTTCGTCCACTGTAACGGTTTCGTCCACTGTAACGGTTTCGTCCACTGTAACGGCTTCGTCTACTGTAACGGCTTCGTCTACTGTGACGGCTTCGTCCACTGCAACGGCCTCATCCACTGTAACGGCTTCGTCCACTGTAACGGCTTCGTCCACTGTAACGGTTTCGTCCACTGTAACGGCCTCATCCACTGTAACGGCTTCGTCCACTGTAACGGTTTCGTCCACTGTAACGGTTTCGTCCACTGCAACAGCCTCGTCCACTGCAACGGCCTCGTCCACTGCAACGGCCTCGTCCACTGTAACGGTTTCGTCCACTGTAACGGTTTCGTCCACTGTAACGGCTTTTACATCGGCTGTGTCTTCCCAATACTTAAGTCCTTTGCTGTGACTTTCAATTCGACTTTTAAGCCAGCCATGACGTGGTAATACCTCTTTCAGTTCTAAATTCAACTTAATGAACGAATCACTGAAATCCTTATCAGACCCTGTAATTGAGTTAAGTTCAACACTTGAAGCAAGGGCTTCGTCAATTCTTGCTTTAACCTGTAAAATAAGTTTTTTAACATATTCTTTAGAGGATGAAAATTGTGAGAGTTTATTTAAGGTCTCATCAACTATCTGCTTTTCATCTGCAAGCGTTGTAGATGGCTTTATTTTTACGATCCCGTCATTGATGGAATGAATGAGTTTGTTGTCATCCGCTGCAATATCATCAAATGAAAAGAAATCACCAAGAAGGTTCTCTGCCTGATGATACAATTGCTGGCGTTTTTCTTTTAGTACATCAAAGCGCTCAATAACTGATTCCTTGTTCGCATTTGCGGAATCGGCTTGTTCGTTCAATGATTTCACTTTCTCATCAAGTTCTTTAAATTCACCCGTATATTCCTCCGTAAACCGCTTGTGTTTTGCAATCACACCGGCTATCAGGTCTTTTCTTTCAAGAGTACGTATCCCTACATTTTCGCCCGTCACTTATTTAACCACCATTTATATAAATTCACACTTTACAATTTATAATTATAACTTATAATTTATGATATATAATTTATGATCTATAATTTGAAATTCAATTAATCTTAATCATTAACTTAAATATGGAATATCTGTGCATGTGGCACACCACTGATAATCACTACACATTCAGGATCAACTGCACCACATTTTATAGCGCATGCAACAGTCCTTTCACCGAAAAGGTTTGCGGTCCTGGTATTTACCAGAGCTGCGATCACCTGTTCTTCAGATGCAATGTCACCCTTATAGAAGCTTTCTGATATCTCCACATTGACATTACCATGTTTAAGCTTTTTCCCAAGTATACCTTTGTCACACGCGGCAACTATGATCTCGGCTCCGGATTGGTGAATTTTCAGGTACATGTTATGTATCCTCCCTATTTGATCAACCTCAGGTGAGCATTATCAGGTGACAGTACGTCCCCTGTGCGCCGCATCTTTGAAATCAGTTCCTCGGCATGTCCCCTGTCGATCTGTTCGGCTTCAGCTTCATTGTATATCTCTTCAAGCGGCGCTTTGCCGCCTGCATGACGATCACCGACCTGTCGAATTATATCTTTCATTATTTTTATCTTGTCACGCTGGCTCTTGCTTGTACCTGTTGTTAGTACATCGACATCAAATGCACCTGTGTCAGGATCTACTCCAACCTGCTTTAGGCACGAATGTACTATCTGGGTTGTCCGTCTTGCATCATCGATGGTCGCGACATTACTAAGCCTTACACGTGCACTTGCTTCTGTAAGTCTTACAAGCGCTTCGAGTTGCCTCGCAGTTACAGGTATCGGTGCGTCTTTACCCTCTCCCATTTTACGAAGACCCATGTAGAAATTGAGAAGGTGTTCATAAGCTTCCGTTTCCATTATGGGGTACACATTTTTGCGGGCGTATGCCACATACTTTTGCATTATGTCAGGATCAATTATTGGAAGTATTATTACCATCCGTGAATCCACATCTTTCTGTGTGATCATTGTAGTAGGGAGATTTATCCTCTGTTCTGACATTTCACCGGCATGATGTGCTTTTAAAATATGCTGTGCGATCTTCATATCCCTTATTTCATCAGGCGTATCCAGTAATACAAAGATCAGGTCGAACCTTGACAACAGTGCCGGTGGCATATTGATCTGCTGCGCGATACCTTCGTAGCGGTCAAATCGTCCGTATTTTGGATTCGCGGCACCAAGCAGTGCACATCTTGATTTTAATGTGGCGATGATGCCTGCTTTTGCAACGCTTATTGTTTGCTGTTCCATTGCTTCGTGAAGTGCGCTTCTGTCCTCTGTGCGCATTTTATCCATCTCGTCAATTGCGGCAATACCCATGTCAGCCATGACAAGTGCACCTGCTTCAAGTGTCCAGCGCCCGTCCCCGAGATCGTCTTTCACAGCCGCAGCGGTCAGGCCACTTGATGATGCACTCTTACCTGATGCAAACACACCGCGCGGTGCGAGTTTGACCACATAACGCAGCAACTGGCTTTTTGCTATGCCCGGATCCCCAACAAGGAGAATGTGGATATCACCGCGCACTCTTGAACCATCAGGCAGGTTCTTCGGAACGCCTGAAAATATTTGAAGTGCAAGGGCTTCTTTGATGTCCTCGTACCCATAGATAGATGGTGCAACTGATTTTATTATATTATTGTAAATTTCAGGGTCACTGCTGAGTTTAAGGATCTCTTCTTCATCTTCGGGTGAGATCTCAAGTTCGTCAAATTCAATATCAATATATTCGATTGAATTGGCATGCAGTACAAGGTCGTAGGTCGTGGATTTTCCTTCACGCAGTGTCCGCTGGTGCGATCGTAGTACGCCGTTTATTATTACCCTGGATCCGGGTGTGGAATAACCTGCAAGGTCATCATCAACATCAATGTCCAGACTTTGCGGCTGTGTTCCGCCTTTGAGGTTCTCGGGAGATTCCTGTACCTGAAGTTTCTGGGAATCAAGAAATGTGGATTGATCGATAAGTATCTTAAAAGGACCACCCTTACCACATGTTTCGTTTTCACAGAATTTTGGTTCATCGAACTTACTTTCTGTCTGTAGTCTGTGTGTGACGTTTTCGCATCGCATGCATAAAAAAGCGGCATCTGTGATCTTTGGTCGCACTTCTGTAGCTTTGCGTACCATTCCCTCAATTGCAATGAATTTCAAAAGGTTCTTGCTCCGAATATCCCGAATGGGAATCTTGTTTGGTACTTTTATGAACTGTACATGTGCATCATCAAGTGTTTTATCGATCGGCAGGTCGATCTGCCGGAGTGCATTTTCAGCAGAAGGTATTACCTCATCCGGATGTTCAAGTAGTTCGTCTGCAAGTTCACGGTTAAATATCTCAAGGTCAGAAAAATCAACAACTATGCTACGCTGGTCCGGGTACTCATTTCCAAGCTGGAGTATGTCATCCCAATAGTATTGTTTTAAAAACGTTTTAAATTTTTCATCCCATTTTCCGTCTGCCATGGTATTCTCAAAGTTGTGATATTGTAATATTAATAAATGTAAATTAATAAATGTAAATTTGAAATTTGAAGTGAAGGAAAATCAAAACGGTTTTAAGTACATATCAATCTTTCTAATTGATAGTGAAGAATTGGTTACTTTTGAATATTTCGAATCTGGTATGCACTGTCAATGAACTCCTTGTGCTGCTTTGACCATACTTTATTTGGCGTCTTTCAGCCACTCTACATATCGGTCGAATTGACTAGAATTGTATTATATATGTAATTATCGAGGAAGTTATAAAAATATAAATATTTGCAATAACATTTGTATATAAAAACGCTATGCTGCATTGTGATATGTTTGTTTTATAATAGTATATAATTTATAAAAATATATAGTCAGAGTTAATCCGAACATAGCGAGGATTTTCTCGTAGTATATATTTTATAAACATATAGTCCGAGTTAAATCGACCGGAGGGAGATTTTTCTCGGTTGAAATGCCGCGGAAAAGTCCATATCATTTGCGCCAGTGGTGTGGGAATATGACGCGCTGCGCGCGTGCGGTAGCACCGTTTTTATAATTAACTCGTTAAATCGCCTGCGTCATAACACAACTATCAACG
>JAUVET010000192.1 GCA_030594665.1 Methanosarcinaceae archaeon | reverse complement strand
GGTTTTAGCGCATCCTTGCTGATAAGGTATACCTCATTGTCATCAGTTCCGATTCCGCCTTTACCAACCTCGTTTGCAGCGATAAGGTCAAGTTTTGATGTATTAAGGGTATCCCATGCACGTTTCATTAATTCATCCGGTTTAACGTCGGTCTCGGCTTTGAACCCGGTTATTACCAGAGCAGGATATTTCTCCCGTACTTCATGGATGAGTTTACGTGTAGGTTTGAACTTGAGAACAAGTTCCTTTCCGGATTTTATCTTGCTTGATGCGGCATCTATCGTATAATCGGATATGGCTGCCGCGCTGATAAGGGCATTATATCCTTCTTCAAGTTCAGCCAGTACTGCATCGGTCATCTCGTTGGCACTTTCAGCGAAAACTTCCTTTATCCCTGGGATCCCAAGCCGGTTCTTGTGAACAATGGTCACGTCCGCACCGCGCCTGAATGCTTCAATAGCGATCTCAACACCGGTTTTTCCTGATGAGCGGTTTGTCAGTATTCGTATCGGGTCGATCGATTCGGCATTCGCACCGCTTGTGACGATAATCCGCTTACCTGCAAGATCCCGGTTTCCAAGTGCACGCTCAGCGCCCAGCACGATCATCTCGTTCGATGCGATCTTGGCAATTCCTTCCTCAAGACGGGGATCAATGAATGTAATGCCCCATTCCTTCATATTTTCAATATTTTCAATTACAGCCGGATGATTATACATTGCTTCATGCATAGCAGGAACCACGATCACAGGAATATTTGACCCGATCGCAGTAGTTGCGAACGTGGTAACAGGTGTATCGTCAACCCCATGTGCTATCTTGCCGATCGTATTCGCTGTAGCCGGTGCGATCAACAACAGGTCTGCGCGCCCCTTTAATCCGCAGAACTCAACATGCTCGATCTTTCCTGTCAGTTTTGTAATGACATTGTTCCCTGTTGCATAACCAAGTGCATCAGGGTGAATGATACGTTCTGCTGCAGGTGTGGTCACAGCATATACATCGGCTCCGTTGCGTATCAATTCCCTTGCAAGTTTAACAACGTGTACGGCTGCAATGCTGCCAGTCACTCCTATGACGATTGTTTTTCCTGCAAGTGATTTGCTTGTTTGTTCCTTGATCCATAGTGTGGGGTGTGAATTAATATCAGTCATTGCATACATCTTGGTATTATAATAATAAGTAGATTGCCATAATATCTAACGGCACTGCTCCAAAATCCAGTTATCCCAGTGAATATGGGAATAAATTCACCGCAGAGCACGCTGAGTACGCAGAGAATCTTATATTGGCAACTCTGCGCCCTCTGCGCCCTCTGCGGTGAATTTTTTTACCACGATCCATTTATCCGGAATATATTAAAAAGTCTCAACATTTATGGTGTTAAAACCAGTATGATTTTTATCATATGAATGTTTAGTTTGAAAGCGATGATCGAAAAGGAAAAAGTTATCGATAATTTCAATGTCCTGTTCGGGAAGATATCTGGTAAGGATAAACTCGAAAACCAGTTGGACATGTTGCAATCTCATATTGTCGAACTTGAAATTGATATCAAGACGCTTAAGATCCAACTTGAAAAGAGAGATAACACAGCAAAAAACGCAGTTTCTGCAAAACAGGAAGTCGAGTCAAAATTAAATGAAGCGAACATCAAGATCGAGACACTGATGCATGAGCGTAATGATATGAAAAAAGAAGCATCCGGTCATATTCGATTCAGGGGTATTGATACTATCCCACCGCTTCGATTTTCGGAGTATCTTTACCGGTTGAAATCGTTAAATTCGGATCAGGAAACACTCATCACAGCGTATGTTCCAAAAGGTCGATCATTATCAGACCTGAAAAACTCGGAAAAGGTTGTGGAACAAATTGATGAAAACAGCCAGCATTTGCTGGACAAGATCGATTCTAAAACCGGTTATGTGCTTTTCTATGATACATTTAATATGGTACGCGAAGCTGTTGCGCCGTTTTTTCCATTAAACGATCCGATGATAAAATTCGGGGAAACCTTTGATGTCAAAAAGCTAAAACTTATGGCAAACAGAGATGTTGGTGTTTGTGTGATAATCGTTCATGCAGGCGAGTCTTTTGTTGGGTTCGCACCTGATAAGAACGGATTTGAAACACATCAGATCGTAAGAAGCAGTGTAAAGGCAAAGCACACAAAAGGAGGTTTCAGCCAGAGAAGGTTTGAAAAACTTCGGGATGAAGATATCGCCCATCATATAGAGAAGGTGCGAAAAGTGATCAAGAAAGTGCTTGAAGATCATGCTGACGTTGATGTAAACAACATCGATTACATAATTACAGGCGGCGACCACCAATTGGTCAAACATGCTATGGATGGCCTGGCTGGTGACATTCCTGTGATCGAAAAGACCATGGATGTAAAGATCGAGAAACACAACACTGATGCAATTTTGAAAAGTGTACTCAGTAGCCGCAGATATTTGCTTTAGGTAAAATATCGGTATTTGTATAGCTGTGTAAATTAAATTGTTCGATCTGAAACTGAAGCTAAAACCAATACAAACGCCGCAGGCGGCGCATTCCAAACATTATAAAAAATATAATATATCGGTCGGACAAACCTGACTTATATAACATATACAAAATATACGATAAAAATAAAGATCCGTGTGAATCCGTCCGATCCGTGTTATCCGTGTTCGATACAGAAAATGAACACGGATTTAACGGATGACACGGATATGCACGGATAACGAGAAAATCCTCGCGATGCTCGGATTAACTCGCACTATATGTTTATATACCACTCCGCAAGTATAATTTCGAATCGCAGATGACTCCAGAGGTTCATTATAAAAAAATAAGTGTGGCCTCTTGCGAGTGAAATTCCGGCCACAGAGTACACAGAGGGCACAGAGATTGTAGCAACTTTTCCTCTGTTTCCCCTGTGGCAGAAAGTTACAAAAAACAGTCATGGTTTAGTATAAAACATATACTACAAGAAAATCTTCGATAATGTTCAGATTAATTCTGTGTGTATATTTTCACAAATTGGATTTGCCGCGAAAACGCCCATATCGTTCGCGTCAGTGTTGCGGGGATCCGCCGCCTGCGGCGGGTTGCTGCGCGGGGTCTAGCAATTTGGGCTATGCATCGACATTTTATCGTAACCAGCTAAACACATACAAATATCGTTTGAGAAGATCGATAACCAGATCGGATGACAACTATTATGATCACAAAAGATGAACTTGCCGGAATTATTGATGCACTTGGTGCTGCAACAATTGGTGAGATAAACCTTATCGTGCAGGAACTTGCGGAGATCCGAAGGCTTGGAGTTGTTAGTCCTGCTGATGTCGAACAACTGTGTGAATCCGCATTAGGCGAGCATTTGATCGAGATTGTTTCTTCAGGGGAAGTGGTAGGTTCAGATCCGGATGAGGTGTACTACATATCAGGTCCGAATGCGTTTCCGGATATTCCGTTCGAGTTTAGTGAAATTATTGATATCCTTGAATTGTCAAAGCGCGAGGTTGATATGAGCAAGGTTGCCAAAAGTTTTTCATCCCGATTGAAGCAGCGTGCAAAAAGACTCAATGAAAAGATCGATTCATTTTATGGTGAGTCGGCGAATACTGCTGACATCCCAAGGCTTGAGAAACGTTACCGTGACCTGCTAAACCTTTATTATGATTTTGATTCATGGTTGCCCGGGGGAATATCAGATATTGAAGAAAAAGTATTGGGTGTGAGTGAAAGACTTGAGCAGCTAAAGTCGGCACAAGCTATTTGATGATTGGACATGAACTAAACGGATAATTATGGCAAGAGATAGACGAGATTCATATTATTGGCAGGCAAAGAGCGATGGCTATCGTTCACGTGCTGCCTTTAAACTTACGCAGATCAACAGGAAATTCGAGGTTATCAACAAAGGGGATACGGTCGTTGATCTCGGGGCAGCCCCGGGTGGATGGCTCCAGAT
>JAUVET010000010.1 GCA_030594665.1 Methanosarcinaceae archaeon | reverse complement strand
TGTGATTGTCAGTTATGTATAACAATTAAAGGCTAAATTGTCTGTAACATCTCACTTTCCGCAGGTCAAATGAGCATACAATTGACATAAACGCTATCAGAAGAAATTATTGAATTTTTATAGACACCTGCGGAAAGTGAGGTGAATCATTTTATAGGTTGCTTTGTAATTAACTATTAGTTGTTTGCTCATGGAAACGAAAATGAAAGTGAAAGAACTAACATTTGTTGGTTTTCAATTTTTGATATCGGATGCATTAAAAGATAAATATGTGATTCTATGTTTAGAAAGATAAGAAGATACCTGACCATTGCAAAGGTATTCTTCAAATACAATCTGTTATCCCTTTTATACAAGGACCTGAGCAAGGTCAGCAGACCTACGGAAGTATGCAGCACTGCTGTTGATGCCAAAAAACGAGACAATGCTACAAAACTGCGTCTTGCCTTTGAAGAACTTGGTCCGACTTATGTTAAACTCGGGCAGACGCTGAGCAAACGCCCTGATCTGGTCCCCCATTCTTATATTGAGGAACTTGGAAAGTTACAGGACAATGTAAAAGCTCTTGAGTTTATCGAGATGCGCAAAGCCTTTGAGACTGAATGTGCCTGTGATATTGCAAATGATGAGAAGGAACACAGTTCAACGTGTTACCATTGCAATGACATATTGGAGATGTTTGATGAATTTGACACAACACCTATTGCGAGTGCATCGATCGGACAGGTATACAAGGCGGTCCTGAATGGCAATGATGTAGCTGTGAAGATTGAGCGTCCGAATTTGATCGATACAATAAACGTAGATATTAGTATATTCTATGATCTAATGCCTCTATTTGCCCGTATGATGGGGATTGGGAAGAACTTTGATATTAATGTGTTCCTGCAGGAATTTGAGGATATGCTGCATAAGGAACTCGATTACATGGTTGAGGCAATGAACATCAAACGGTTCCGTGAAAACTTTAAAGATGTTGAAAATGTATTGATCCCGGATGTGTATCTTGATCATTGTCGTAAGACTGTTCTGGTAATGGATTTTATGGAAGGTACCCAGATCAAGGACGTTGTCGATGTGGACCCCGAAACACGTTCCAAATATGTGCAGTTGATAAGTTCAAGTTACCTTAAACAGGTGTACATAGACGGTTTTTACCATGCCGATCCACACGGTGGGAACATTGTGGTCAAGGACGGAACCATTGCATTCATCGATTTTGGCGCAGTCGGAAAGATCGACGGGGATATGATACGAAATATGCTGAATCTTTTTTATGCCATGTATACTAAAAATGTCGATGTTGCAGCGGACGTATTTTTGAAAATCGGCAATTTGAGTAGGGATGACATTGACCTCCACAGGTTCAAGTGGGACTTAGACGACCTTATCACAAAACAGCATTATTTGATTGGGGAACGGCAGAGCGACAACTACGCAAAACTTGCCTTAAAATACAACATGTCTTTGCCAAGTGAATTTTCCACACTTGAACGCGCATTGATGCTCATTGAATCTGTGTGTCTGGACCTTGATCCCAATTACAGCCTTATGGCAGAAGCAAAACCCATAATCTCCAGGGCAATGAAGGAACGCTATTCCATCAAGCGAATTGCAGGAAATCTCCAGATGGAGATCGATGAATATATGGAAATATTCAAGAGTCTTCCTGCAGGGATCAATGATGTCATTGAGACCATACAGGGCTACAGGATCGAGAAGCTACGGGGCAAAAACAATGCTCTTGGCAAATACCGGCTGCTTGATGAATTCTCACAATATACCTTCCTGTCAGTATTGGTTGTCTCATCAGTATACCTGATAGCCAGAGGTGAAGCAAATTACATGTTGCTCGGAGTTGGCGGTTTTGTTGGTGCGGTTTTGATGGGGATCCGCTCTTTAATGCGTTCTTGATGCTTATCAAAACGATCATGAATGCGATAGAGGTGGTACCATCGCGCGAAGCGCGCGCATTCCAGCAAGAATATGAATGTTAAATATATTGGCTCAATACTTGTTTGAACTCGCTTTCCGCAGGTTAAATTTATAGTATTTGTATAGCTGTAGTAGGATGGCTGCGTAAATGTGATTGTTCTATCTGAAACTAAAAACAATGCGACCGCCGTCAGGCGGCACGTTCCATACATACTAAATTGAATAACCTAAATCGTTAGCAAAAAGTGTACTAAAAATTGTGGAATGCGCTGGCAGCGATTGAAAATTCGTATTTGTTTAAGTGGTTTTACGAGTTCCGGATAAAAACGGTGCCACCATCCGCGCGTAGCGCGGCACATTCCCACACCACTGACACAAACGATATTGACTTTTTCGCGGCATTTCAACTTATAAAATAAACATATCACAATGCAGCATAGCATTTTTACATACAAATGTTATTGAAAATCTTAAGAGTAACATCACTTTTTCGACAGTCTCATATATATTACAATTCGGGTCAATTCAGTCGGCATAATTTATTATAATATTTGGAATGTGCCGCCTACGGCGCTGTTGTTGCGCGGGGTTTAGCCATTTGTGCTGTGCATCGACATTTTATCACTCACTTTCCGCAGGTATATTTTGAAAACCATTATTTAAAATTTACAGGTGTACCTGCGGAAAGTGAGTTATCGAAACCAGCTATACAAATACAATTTATATTTGTATTATTGCCTCGGATTGCATTCGTGACCTACAACCTACAAAATTCTTAAATTCAAAAAATCTCATCATTTTTAGCTATTGTCGCCAATCTGATTAAAATGAAATTCCTGGTCTGCCATTTTGACATACTGGGCATTTTCGTTCGAAAATGTCAGTCCCATTACTACCATATTCATTTTTACAAAATAAGCATCTCAGTTTGTATGAATACTGGCCGTGATCTGTGCCTTTTATCCCACGGGTCCCTAAATTCCGTTGTTTGTTTCGATTTTCAAATCCAATTTGTGTTGTTTCAGATGTTCCACTTTTGAACATGATGTAAAACCTCTGCTTAATTATCTGTTTTTGCAACATAAAACAGTTGTCGCATTCCACTTCATTCAAGATCAAGATGCGGATTCATATCACAACCCGTACACGGCAAGCACATGGTCTGCGAAACATCAGCCCTCAAACCGTTCTCATCAAGTATCCTGCGCAGCACTCGTGTGAGTTTCAGTATCCGGTCCCGGGTTGGGCGTTCTATATTGACCTCTCCTACCCGCAATGGATGCATTGCACCGGCACGCAGTATTGGTATTACTCCCATTGTTGCAAGTTCTTCGATTGCATTTTCCACAGTCTCATCGGATTCCCCGAGCCCGATGATAATATTGGAATATACGCGATCCTTTCCAAATATTTCTACAGCTTCCCGCAGGCTTTCAAGAATAAGATCCAGACTCTGCCCTTCACATACGCGCGCATATACATCGCGGTCCATTGTCTCTACATTGTACTTGATCTCAACTGCGCCCGCATCTTTCAAGCGTTGCGATGAATCGGATGTCGGATAGACCGAGACTCCTATGGGTACGTTGTATTTTTTGGCTGCCTTGACGACTTCAACTGCCCGGTCAACCTCTTTTTCTGCGGTTTCGGCAATACCCGATGTGATGGATATCGCGGTCATATTGCCGGTGGCGTTTGCGTTTTCAATCAGTTCAAGCACTTCATCAAGGCTCTTTACCTTGCCATCAAGTTTAGGCACAGGGCAGAACTTGCAGTCATAAACACATTTTTCGCTTAATGTGATATACGCCTGTCCAGGGCAATGGACAAGTTCTTTCTCAAGTTTACCTCGTGCAAATTCTTTACCGCCTTTTAATATGACCAGGTCATCGCCATCCATCACTGCCCGCATGGGGGAACTTTCGTTCACAGAAAGCCGCACGCGATGTCCGCCTGATGAAAAAAAGAATGCTGCATTACCGGCTCCCGGGCCTGCTGTCGGGACAGTGATCCTGCCAAGCAAAGATTTATCCACATCTACAGCACCGACAGCAATAAGTTCAGCTTTGATCTCAGGTTTCATGGTTTACACCGGTTGAAGTAAAAACATATTAAGCCATAATGAAATTGTCGATCGTCCACCTTAACCGGTCACGTTATCGACATCATTCACACATATCCAGTATTCTGATCGCCAAATTCGCAGCATTTACACCGTTGTCGATCCCGACACATGCAACCGGCACTCCGGGTGGCATCTGTGCGATTGAAAGAAGTGCATCAAGTCCGCCCAATTTTGAACTTACAGGCACGCCTATCACAGGTTTATTGGTTTTTGATGCAATTACACCGGGCAGGGCGGCAGATAATCCTGCTATGGCTACATACACTTTTGCATTACCTGATGCGATGTGCGCATCCAGTTCATCAGGATTGCGATGTGCTGAAATTACCTGTACATCAAATGAATATTTGGTTTTCTCAAGTACAGATACTACACGATCTGATATTTTGCTGTCAGATTCGGATCCCATAACTATTGAAACGTCAACCATTTCATTATTCTCCATGTTCATTATGTTATTAGGGCAGATTTCCTTCACCGCTCAATTCATGCTGGCGGTCAATATTCATTTGTATAAGTATTTTGTATATCTCTTTAATGGCACCCGTATCGAGATTTCGTTCAGTGGCTTCATTGATCGCACGACTCAGGACAACCTGGTTCTGATCTTCATCATTGATGGATTTGTCAATATGCTTTTTTGCTTCCAATACCTTTTCAGCCAGTTTCACACGTTTTTCGATAAGTGAGATAATTTCAATATCAATCTGCTGGAGTTCTTTACGTATATCTTCAAGTTTATTCATGGACTCACCATTATTCATTTGTCATTTAAGCTCGCTACAGATTACCATTGCACCTTCATTATTGATCTTGGTCTTTATCACATTTCCGCTTATACCGGAGTTTTCCCATGCATCCTTGAGGCCGTCAACTTTCTTATTTTCAACAAGTGCGGTATATGCCGGACCCGTGCCAGAAAGACTGACGCCTTCAATACCCAGTTCAAGAGCCTGCATCATGGGTTCCGTATCAAACCCAAGTGCACCGCAGTAGAGAAATCCATTCAATGTCATTGCGCGCTCATACTCACCCTCAAGTGCAAGGTCGTAAGCAATATTTACCCATGGCGCAACCAGTTTTGACCGGGAAACATCTGTCTGTCCAGTGAATGCTTTTTTCTCAGGTGCAAAGACAAGGACATCCATCTCACGCTCAACTCTCTTTACGAGTTTCATCTCTTTGTTGTCAGTAACTACGATACCGCCAAAAAATGATGCACATGCATCATCAAAAGCGCCTGTTATCGTAACCCCTGCCTCCTTTGAAGCCTGTACACCAATTCGCACCGCATCAAGTGGTTCCATGGACTCGCCGATAGCATCAAGTGTGGCAAGAACCGTTGCATTTGCAGCTGCACTGCTGCTTTTCAGACCACGTGCGAGCGGAACTTCACTTCTTGTTATGACCGTACCGCCCAATTCCATCCCGAAATGGTCAAGAACGAATTCAACCGATCTTTCAATAAGGTTGGTATCCCCATCCGGCATACCTTCAATGGAACCACGAATGGATGATGCATTTTCTGAAAGTTTTACATCGGCAAAAGTTTTGAGATCGATCCCAAACGCTGCACCTTTCCAGATGGAAATGGCGTTTATTATTGTTCCTGCTCCCAAAGCGTAGGCGTGTCCTGTTAGTGTCATTGTCATTGTGGTCTATCCTGCTCAAATGCGCTACGTTTATGTTTATGTTTATGTTTGTATTTGCGTTATCATTGTCTTTAAGTTATTTAATTCAGTGACGATTTTATCCCTGTCCAGTTCAGCCGGATCCTCACTGCGAGTATACTTATTGATGAGCTTGTCAATGTGATCAAGTTCGCGATATGTTGATGAATATTCCGGTTGGAAATCAAATAGTTTGTCAAGCGGCACGACTTCAGTCTCAGCACCACCCTTTACGACCGATTCCTTGATCCCTTTGACCACGATCGTAAAACTGTACCTGGCAAAACCAAATCTCCTGGCAAGGTTTCGCGATATATCTGACACCTGCTGCACCCTTTTAGCACTCATGCGCTTGTTTGCAGCTTGGGAATCCTTGTACTCAATGAACCAGACCTTATCATCACGCCATAGCATCGCATCATATTCGGCTAGCACTGCCGAGTTCTTGAAAGCCAGCACATTGAAATGTACTCCATTCACTTCTGCAAGGTTTAAGTTATCCCGAAACTCCTGTTCGGTATCGATGACATCAGGACGTGTTTTGAGGGTATAAGGTTCGCTCCGCAGTTCTACCATGCGGATAATGTAGGCATGAAAGATATTTAAATAAATGGGCATGAAGGAAGGGGCGGCTCAAATTTATTAGTGTAAACAATGACATTGCCTTTAATAATACCACAACGATAGATTCATCTTGTCTAAATTTGTTCTTGAATGGATTTTTACGAAAGTATAAGTAATACCTTTATGATATAATATACAGAGTCAAATGGATGAACTAAGGGACATACCATGCGGCATCGATGGATTGGATGACATATTAGGTGGTTTCAAAACACCGTCAACCATACTCATTGCAGGTACTGCAGGTGTTGGGAAAACAATGATGGCACTTCAGATGCTATCAAATGCTGCCAAACTAGGTGAGAAGACACTATATATCCCTCTTACAACAGAATCGCCTGAAAAATTGAGGATGTTCCTCTCAATATTCGATTTTTTCGATGAATCAGTTCAGATCCATGAGATAAATCGCCCTGTGGCAGAAAAAGACCCATTGACAACATTAATAGACATGGGTAACGTAATCGCATCCATAAATCCTGACAGGGTGGTGATCGATCCGATAACACCTCTTGGTTTTGGTTTTATAGAACAGGAAAAAAGACGTTTCATATACACATTCGATTCCATGGTACAGGAATGGAACTCACTTGTTTTACTAACAGGAGAACTGCTCGATACTGAACTTCACAACTGTGTTATCAGTCATCTCGCAGACGGCATTATCTACCTGTCAAAGGAAAATGTGGGATACCGGACCAAACATTACTTACAAATCCTTAAAATGCGAGGGGTTAATCCAAAAGTCAGGCCAAGATTCATGTCACGCAAATATCGTTGTGGAATGACCTCTAAAGGCATTTCAGTGTATCCGCGCCTAAACCCCATAAATAATATTATTCTTTCAGATAACAAAATTAAATCCGGCATCGATGGACTTGACACTATGCTAAATGGCGGCATGATAGAAAACAGCAGCATGCTGGTCGCAGGTGGACCGGGAACCGGAAAAACCATCTTTGGATTACAGTTTATATACAGCGGACTTTTGAACAGCGAGTCATGTATTATCGCAACATTTGAAGAACGACCTGAACAACTGGTTCTGGAAGCAAAAAAAACAGGATTTGACCTTGCACAATACGTTGACAGTGGATCATTGAAATTTATCTATTCTGATCCGGATAGCGTATGTCCGTCAGAACATGCTATGCGCATAAAAAAATATGTTGAAAGCATGGGTGCAAAACGAGTATTCTTCGACGGGATCGTAAATCTTGAGATGGCACTGCCCGATCACCTTCAATTGCGGGGATACCTGCACACACTCACAGATTACTTAAAGAGCAGCAATGTGACATCCGTATTCACTACCGAGATATCCTCAAATTGCAAAGACCTGATCACAAGCCCGGATGCATCTTTTATCATGGATTCGGTCGTGATCCTGAAACATGTTGAATCTGAGAACAAACTCCGAAGATATACTTACATACTAAAATCAAGAGGAACAAAACACGACCGCGGAATACGAGAATACTCAATAACAGATAATGGTCTTTTGATTAAAGATGACGTGTTGTCAGATGTAAAATGAAGAACATGCTATCACATAATGTGCACATCCAGCGTGCCAGTTCACTCACATTGATCATATATATAACTGGCTGCGACCCTTTTAATTTCTAACCCACGCCATAACTCCAAGATGATCCTCATGGAACGGTGCAAGCTCCCGACTATCCAGCACTTCAAAACCGACATCAAACCCGTGCTCCAGTTTCCGTACCTCGTCCTTGAATACCTTCTTCGGGTTTGCAACAGTATCGATACTTCGCGCCTTGATGGAAAGCAACAGATGACCGTCCTTTTTCAGGAACTGCTTCGCATTCACTGCTGCGATCTCACTCTGGTTCGGCTGTGCGACATCCTGGAATATCACATCCACTTCCTCAACAATATGCGCATACGATTGCGGTCTATTAGCGTCTGCAAGTATCGGGATAATATTCGGACGCTCGTCACAAAGTCCGATCAGATCCCGCATAGCGCGCTGTGAGAATTCCACGGCATACACAATGCCGTCCGGGACGATATCCGAAACATGGCTAACAGTCGTACCCGACGCTGCACCCAGATACAACACCTTTGAATCACGTTTTATCGGGATGTTGAACTTTTTGATAACCATTGCAGCAAGTTTGCTGCGTTTGGGGTTCCATATCCGGTACTCACAACCCTTGATCTCAATGAGTTTTTCTCCATACACATTTTTACCTGGAACAAGATTTATCGTGGCAAGTTGCTTGCCGCCTCTTTCAGTGATCTCAAAAATACCAGGGGATACTTCTTTTGTTGACATCTATCTCCTGCCTCCCGCTTTTTGTTTTTGCCCCTTTCCTTTCACTTTGCTTCCTTTACCCTTTCCTTTCTTTTTATTCTTATTCTCCCGCTTCGGTGGCTCAGGGTTGGCTGCCTTGATACTCTCGATCTTCGCGTCAAGTTCGGTCTTTATCGAATCTTTCAGTTCACCGGAATACACATCAATGCGCACTGCAAGGGATATCTTTGCAGCAAGTGCGCGTGCGATCTTTCCCCTCTGCCACCATGGTGCGTTCTTTATTTGCGGATGGTTGAATATGATACCGTGTTTAGGAGACGGCGCTCGTGCGCGCAGGTGTTTGAAAAGCGCCCTGTTCGCACCGATCACCTGAACGGTGCTTGATGGGAAACGTGCCAGTTTTTCAAGTCCGCCTGCCATGCTCACTAATCGTGCACCGATAAGTGCACCTGCAATATTGACAAGATTCGGGGCAGCAGTCTCCATGCTTTTTACAAGATAATCTTCGATACGGCTCCGGCTGTCGTACAGGGTGCATATATTTGCTGCAAAACCCTTGACAAGTTCCTCGTCCAAACCCGTAAGTCCGGCCCCCATTGAAGAAGTCGCATTCCCATACAGATTATCGCCAGGCAAAACATTAGACCTTGAACCATATTTTGCAACAAACCTTGCAAGCGGTTCGGAGGACAGCCCCACTTCAGGGAAGTACATTCCGTACCATTCCGCCAGCCGCTCGGACAGGATATTTGCAGTCTCATCAATATCATCCAGCGCCTCTACCGCCTGAATAATACCCATATCCGGCGTACCGCTTGATATTTGTTGCTTTGCTGCACGGATACTCACATCCCGAAGGAGTTTGTCGTATTCGTCATTCGATGCGACAAAACCACATACCATTGCAGCAGCGCGAAGGTCAAAACCGGCAGGCTGTATGTCCATGTCCGCTTCATTTGGCTGGATAAACTTCTCTGCAAGAGCATCTGTTTCTTTTGGGAATATATCCCATTCCACCACCTTGCCGTCGCTATCGAGTGTAAGTGTCCCAAACCATGTAATGATCTTCAAATCAAGCCTCCGTGTTTGTATTTGTATTTGTAATTGGATTTGTAATTGTAATTGTATTTGTAATTGGATTTGGATTTGGATTTGGATTTGTAATTGTTGCGCCGCTGTTGTTCGCATGTGTGATGATAACACTGCCGCCAATGGTCTCATCCAGTATATCCTGCACGTCCTTTTGTATCCGCTTACCCTGTGTCTTGCTCTCAACAAACCCGTATACCGCCGGTCCGAATGAACTCATGCCTGCCCCGTAGGTGCCGCTGTCCTGCATAAACTCAATAATATCCCTGACAGATTGCAGCTGGAGGTCAACCTCCCTTTTCTTGAACCCCACGGTCTGTATATGGTTCACTGCGCACCCGAAACTTTCAATGTCGCCTTCCATTATCGCAGGCATCATTTTCATCAGGATAGTATGTGAAACATCCTGTACTTCACGCAGTGGAATGGGACATTCCTGCTTGAATATATCCACTTCCTGCACATCGTGCGCACCCTTTGTATCAGGCAGTGCGAGCACAATGTCCCAGTCAGGGAAATCATGCCTGAACAGGATCGGTGCAGGGTCTGCACGGCTCGCAGCAGATGGGGAGAACGCGCCTTTGTCGCTGAACCTGTGTCCACCGTCTACCAAAAACCCGCCGCTTTCAAATGAAGCAACACCAATGCCTGATGTCCCTCCGCGCCCGACCGCGATCGCAAGTTCCCTTGCGCTTAGTCCGAGTCCGTATAGTTCGTTAACAGCCGCAGCCGCGCACAATGCCGACTGGGTGCCTGAACCAAGTCCCACATGGTCAGGCATGTCTTCTTCAATAGTGATCCTGATGCCCCCGCCATCCGGCAGTACGGCTTCTGCTGCTGCCTGCATTCTGCCGGAGAGGTGCGATCTGCCGATAACTTCAACGGAATCCGCCTTTTCAGCCGAGATGTGTATGCGTGGTGAATCCAGCGTGATCCCTACACCACCGTCAACCCTGCCGATCTCGGCGTTGAGGTCGATGAGTGTGAGGTGGAGTCTGGATGGGGATGTTATTTTTATCATGTTGTTTCAGGTGTTGCTGTTTATTTTTGTTTGTTTGTTTATTTGTTCTTGGTCCCGAGTTAGCAACCTGCCGCAGGCGGCGTATCTCGCTGGCACTAATGAATTGCAGTCAAATGCATGACAAAGTAATTGTTTTCTGAGTTGGAATAGTTATGGAATTGAGTATATTGATGATTATGTTTTTTGTGGGTTAGTGGCGGTGGAATGTGACGCCTGCGGCGGTCGTAACATTGGTTTTAGTTTTTAAAACAAATACGTTAATCTTATTAAATATTGGCATTGGTATAGCGCCGAATAATGAAGAGCGATTACTTGCTCTTTCTCATTCGGCGTAAATCCTGTCTGTAATTGTTGGCATAATCGCATGCGATTGGCATGTTTTTCAATCGGCGCGCGTCCTGCGTTTTGCCCTTAAAATGCTCGCAGATTGGTGAAGATGGGGGCGTGATTCTTATTTTTCCAGACACGGATTTGGATTTGTGAGGGAGATGAAACATAAGTACGCTCGCTTCAGGTGTGGGGTTCGCCATGGCTGATAATATATATAATTTATGAAATGCCACACCGCATAGCACACCCACCTCCTCCTGCGGAGTTGAGGTGATGGTGCTTGGGATGGAGGGGCGTTCAAAATGATGATCTGATCATGAGTAATCTTTTTATCAATGAAAGTTCAATAATCAATAAGATAAAGGTGATAAAAAATGAATGCCATTGCAATTCCCCTAGCGTATCATGACGAAATTGACGCATTGATAAAAAGCGGGCACTACTTGAACACGAACGATTTTATCAAAGACGCCATCCGAAGCTTATTCGAATATAAACCTGTTATGAAGATCGATGCTGCGATCGAACTGTATAAAGAGGGTAAAGTATCACTTGGTAAAGCAGCCGAGATTGCCGGTATGAATACTATACAATTTAAAGAAATGATTGGAAACCGGGGCATAATCCGTGAAATAGGTTCAGAATCGGTCAATGAACTGGAAGATAACGTGGCGCAGTTGGATAAGCTGATAAAATGATCGTAATCTTCGACACTGATATACTCAGTTGCATTTGTAAAACAAAGATATTTGATCTTATCAAGGAATTGTTCAAAGGCTGCGATTTTATCATTCCTGTACGGGTATGCGAAGAATTACATGCTGCAAAAAAGCTTGGATACGATTTTGTAGATTATATGCTGGATCTCATAGACAATTCGGAAATATCGGTCTTACCATTGACATCGGAAGAAATCCCGAAACTTGTGACGATCGAAAATGACTTAAACCTGGATTTCGGAGAGAGCGAAGCAATTGTCTTAGCTCTGCGAAAAGATTCCATATTGCTTTCAAATGACCGCCTTGTGAAGAAAAGATGCAAAAACATGGATATCGAAATCTTCAATCTGGAAGACATTATCTCATTCGCAATTGAAAAGCGCCTGATTAACAATACCGACAAATTACTGCAGATAATAACGGCGATAGAGTCAAAAGACCGTATAAAAGTGAGAAACAAGCAGTATTTACTTGAAAAACTATCCAAATAATTCAATCATTTGATTAAAGCAACGAACATCACCATTAAACTATCATTCAGCAATCTGGTTTCAAAGATTGATGTTCAATCTAACTGAAGCGCAACACTTGTCCTCCACCACGAAGCCGAATGTAGGGGAGTACGGATGATGTGATACAGGCAAGCACAGGGGCGCAGGTTCGTGATTGACGGCGGTGTGGATTCGTTAAGGGATTAAGAGGATACGGGTGGATATTTAGCGTGGATTGGTGGTGGAACGCGCCGCTTCCGGCGTGGTTGCTGCCTGGGGTCTGGCTTGCTCATGAGGAGGCGCGCGTCCGGCGTTTTTCGGTTTGAGCGGGTGCAGAAGTACGCAGAAGTGAAAGTGTGGGGTTTGGTTGACGTGTAGAATTGTTTTACATGAGGAACAACACTTCTCTAAAGTCGCGGAGGATTAACAGGATACAAATAATTAATACGAATGTCAATCCTGTAAGCTCATAATACCCGCAAAGGATTGGAGCAAGCTGCCCTATGCAGTCGCTGACCTTCAGATGAAGCTATCAGGCATTCTGCTCTTGTAATTTTTCTTGCAGCCACAAATTTAAAAGCGTATCTGGAGATACTCCGCGCCGTTTAGCGAATGACCTGATATTTGCCGATAATCGACTGTCAACTGCATAATATGTTAGTTGGGATTGTATCTCGACTTCGAATTCAGCAGCTTTGGTTTCATCCCATTTATCAGCAAGATCATGTGTATCCCAGAATTCACCGATTTCTTCATGGCTTTTTGCTTTGGATATGGAACTTCTATTTTTATTCATATTTCTTCCTTTCACTTCGTGTCATATTACGTGCTGACACGATAAGTACATGTTTATTTACTTTATATATAAAGAAAATGATTAGATACCTTCCAGCATTTGTCCGTCCAAGTGCAGCATAGACATTTTCGTTTGGTTGCAGCCCTTTTTCAACATAACGAAAGACTGGACTGTTGCCAAGCACTTCTCGTACCTCATATTGTTGAACATTATGTTTTTGTTCAAGTGTCTCAATAATTTTCTCGTACCAGATGATGCCATTGATTTTCAATTCATCCCCTTCTTTTCTTTGATTTTTTTAACTGCTCCTTCTGTATTCACGCAATTCATTGGTTGTTTTCCGGTCGGAGTATCTATGGAAAGGATACATGCAATCTGTACTTACCCTTTAGTAAGAGATTCATCCCCTATTACCGTAAAACATGTTATTTACTTTCATTGAATTTCTTGACAATTTTAATCTTTTCGGGGGTCAAGTGGTATATTCTCCGAAATCGTGGATGAGGTACATACGTATTGTATTATTTTCCATCACTTTTTATTGGGCATTCAGTGATAAAAAGATATTCCTTGTGTTTTATATCTCATGTTTCATGTGGTCTTTTGAGCTAAAAGGCGCGCGCAGGCAGTGTGCCTAAAATCAGCACGGGGCGCAGGTATAATGGACGGGATGAACAGGATTGACAGGATGACACACACCATCATTCAAATCTTGTAAATCCTGTAAATCCTGTCTGAAATCATTGGCATAATCGTATGCGATTGGCATGTGTTCCAATCGGCGTGCGTCCATTCATTCGTCCATTATTCTCTTACATCCCATGTTCTCCAGTATCACTCCTAAATTCACCGTTTTCCATCCTACATAATCTCTCCTACCGTCCACTCCTCTCGATTTTCACTAGTAAAACACTTTTTTAAATTTTTTATTTGTAGAACAGAATTATAAACCAAAACCTTTATATAATACCTGTTTTATAATGTATATATAGAACAGACCATGCATCTACAAAAACACCCCCGAAAA
>JAUVET010000160.1 GCA_030594665.1 Methanosarcinaceae archaeon | reverse complement strand
CGAGCACGCTGAGTACGCAGAGGATTTTACATTGGCAACTCTGCGCTCTCAGCGTACTCTGCGGTGAATTTCTTATAATAATCGAGGAATTAAATGTTAATTTAATAGATTTTACTTAAAGTCGGTGTATAAAAATAACTGGAAAATGAGATAGTGTCGTGTAATTATATATGTATAGTTGACATATTAAGTGCAGAAAGACAAGATCAAATCACTTTTTCAATGAGATAATAAAAATGGCACGTGGATCAGTAGGCGTTATATTTGGAGAGACCGGGACACTTGATTTCAGGATACTGGTATCAGACAGCACAGCCGTTCACAGGGGAGATTATGTAAAAGTCTGGCATGAGACTGATGGGTGGGTACTGGCACAGGTGCTCTCCATAAGCCGTTCAAGCGATTCCTATTCCATCAAAGCGGCAAAGAACGGACAGCGTGCCGACAAGAGCGGGGACAGGATACTGGCGAATGTAACTGTGATCGGAACACGTGACAATGCAGGACTTTTGCGGGCACCCCTTATACCGTTCAGCCCGGGTGACCCCATATTCAAAGCAGATAGCGACCTTATACACTCCGTACTTGGCCTATCCGGCAAAGACATGTACATCGGGCTGCTTGACGGCACAGACATAACTGTACAGTTGAGCGTGAACAGCCTTGTGCAGAAACATTGCAGCATACTTGCAAAAACAGGCAGTGGTAAATCATACACAGCAGGCGTATTGATAGAAGAGTTGCTTGACAGGAACATTCCCCTATTGATCATTGACCCGCACAGCGAATATGCATCACTGAAAGACGCGGCATCACTCAAATCAGGGGACTTTAAGAAATACGGTGTATCCCCAAAAGGATACGGTTCACAGGTAACGATCTACACGCCTGCGAACAAGTCGATCAATCCGGCTGCGGATGAGGTTTTCAGGCTCAATGGGACAAACCTGACCGTAAAGGAACTTACTGCCATCTTCCCTGATAATTACACAAGCACGCACATGGGTATACTGTATGAAGCCGTGCAGAAACTTAAGGAAGAAATGGAGACATATACGCTTGATGATATCATCTTTGAGGTTGGGAACGATAAGAGCAAGGCTAAATGGAATGTTATCAGCCTGCTTGAGGATATAAGAGAGACCGGAATTCTCTCGACAAATCCCACTTCGATCGAAGAACTGATACAAAAAGGCAAAGCTGCTGTTATCGATCTAAAAGGTGTCACACCCGACATACAGAGTATGATCGTAGCACGACTTTGCAACACCATGTTCGAAGCGCGCAAGGCAAATCGTGTGCCTCCGGGTATGCTGGTTATCGAAGAAGCGCACAATTTTGCACCGGAACGTGGATTCAGTAAGACCGCAAGTTCGGAAATACTGCGAACCATCGCATCAGAGGGACGGAAATTCGGTCTTGGAATGATGGTCATATCCCAGCGTCCGGCACGTATTGATAAGAATGTGCTTTCCCAGTGCGGCACACAGATCATTATGAAAGTTACGAATCCGAACGACCTCAAATCCATAAGTAAAGGACTTGAAGGCGTGAACTCGTATGTCGAGGAAGAGTTGAAAAGATTGCCCCCGGGTGTAGCCATGCTTGTTAGCAATGACATCGAACGACCGGTCCTTATTGATATTAGGGTCCGGAAAGCAAGGCACGGCGGTGAATCCGTGAATGTGCTCAAGAGTGCGAGATCCACCTCCACAACTACGCCCGGACCAATACCCAAACCTTCAAGATCACGTGCAAAAACAGTGCCAGGGTCTGCAACAACTGCAAGCTCCACATCTCCGCCACCTAAGCGAAAACCATCCCGTACTTCTAAAAGTGAAGAAAAAGGATTATTCAAGAAGATATTTGGTGCTAAATAGTGAAATAGGACATTAGTGGGAAAATATGGCAGCAGATTTAAATGAAAAGGTTGAGAGATATGAGCGACTACTCAAGGAAGCACTCGCCAAAGCAAAATTTGCACCGATCAAAGGATCTCACATGTACAAAATTGCCAGTGATTACCATACTATGGCAAGTTCATATTATGGGGATGGCATACATTTTGTTGAAAACGGCGACCCTGTAAACGCTCTTGTTTGCTTCAGTTATGGGCATGCATGGCTTGACGCAGGCGCACGCCTTGGTGTATTTGATGTGGATGATGATGTGTTGTTCACAATATGACTTAAGAACAATTATTATTACTTAATGGAAGACGAATTGAATTGACGTTGAAATTTGAAATTTTGGAGAGATTGATATGGGACATTACCGTGTAACACTTGAAGCCGCCTGGTTGGTCAGGGATGTACAGACAGCAGATGATGCAATCGGGGTTGCAATTGCAGAAGCCGGAAAAAGGCTAAATCCTAAACTTGATTTTGTAGAAGTTGATGTTGGGACCACATACTGCCCGGCATGCGAAGAACCGTTTAGCAGTGTATTTTTAACCGCCAACACCGCGATCGTGGGTCTTGTTCTTGAAATGAAAGTATTTGATGCAGAATCCGAAGAACACGGGGCAAGGATTGCAAAATCCGTGATTGGACAGGCACTTCGGGACGTACCGCTAAATGTTATCGAAGTTGAAGAGTTCGAAAGATCCAAATAGATCTTGAAGTGGTAAATGGAAATACAGTTGCCACTCTGACAATTATACAATATGCAATATGCGGCATTTTTACGAGAAAAATCTCCCTCCGGTCGAATTTACCCGGACTGTATAATTTTATGAACTATGTGCTGGAACAAACATGACACAAAAAACAATATCTATTGTAGGGCACACTGCCATTGACGGGCTTTTTGATGTTGAGAACATAGCCGGTCTCAATGAATCATCACCTATTATCGATTACAAAGAATTCCATGGAGGAGGGGCTGCCAATATTGCGGTTGCGATCGGGATACTTGGGGGTAAATGTCAACTGATCTCTCCTGTTGGTGCGGATTTTTCGAGTTCGGGATATGAGGAACACCTGATATCTGTCGGTGTTGACCTGTCACTCCTGTACCGGTTCGATGATGAAAAGACCGCAAAAGCATTTGTATTCACTGATAAGGAACACAACCAGTGCTCCTATTTCTACTGGGGCGCATCTGCAAAACTGAAAGAACTTGAGCCGCCATCAGTGGATTTTGTCCATCTCGCAACTGCTGATTCTGTTTTTAATTCAAAGATCGCAAAGATCGCAAAGTTTGTATCATTCGACCCCGGGCAGGATCTTGTGACATACTCTACAGAACATCTTACAAGCATACTTGAAAATACCAATATCCTGTTCACCAACCGGCATGAGATTAAAAGAGTCTCCGGGATGACAGGAATGAGTTTTGAACAACTGCAAGAGATGATCGATATTATCGTTGTGACCTATGATGCACAGGGGAGTAGAATATTCACATCCGGTGATGAGCACTCTATTCCGGCCGTACCTGTGACCGCTCTTGACCCAACGGGTGCGGGAGATGCATATCGTGCAGGATTCCTGCTTGCGTACACAAGAGACTATTCGCTTGAAAAATGCGGCAGGATCGGAGCGACTGTTGCGTCTTTTGCTGTGGAGTCCATTGGATGCCAGACTGACCTGCCTACATGGGACAGAATGAAGGGGCGGTTTGAAGAGCATTTCGGGATATTGGATTAATTTTCCGATCATCTACCAAAACACCAAACAGCTAAATTGAAATAAAAGCACATTTTAATGACATACATATGACAACAATATCATACGATGAAACAGAAGAAGAGGAGTATCTCATATATGAAGGAATTGCCCAGATGAAACTGCTCCAGATGCCGATTTTTAACCTCTTTGATGATGACCTCGATGGAATGTTTGGTGTAGAAGCAGCAAAAAGATGCTTCCAAGAAGTTCTGAAGATAAATCCAAAAAATATTGAAGCTTTAAACCTTTCAGGTCAAATAGCGGTCAGACAGGATGACCTTGATGAAGCTAAAATATACTTTGACAAAGCCATCAAGTTTGCATCGACTGAAGATAAAATTGCACTATTAGACGTCATAATAGACGATTGCCTCAATTGTAGAAAGTATGAATGTGCCATACATTATTGCCGCAGAGCATTGAGGTTGGAAAAGAAAGCCGATTTTTACAACAGTATTGGTTACTGTTTTGATGGTATAGGTGAATACAAAAAGGGGCAGAGTTACTACAAAAAAGCCATAAAATTAGACCCTGAAGATCCTTACAGTTATAATGATCTGGGATACTCATATCTTCAGGATTATGAAATTGAAAAAGCAATTACAATACTTGAAAAAGCTCTTGAGATCGATCCTGATTATACGTTAGCAAAAGGAAATCTTAAGCTGGCAAATGAGTATCTTAACGATGAAGATGCTTACAATGATTTCATTGAAGAACAGATGTTCAATCAAGCCATAATATGACCTGTGTACACATCAATTTTCCACCAGATCGTCCATATCAAAAACAAAAAACCCCTTCGTCCGGAGTGACTCTATGACAACCATTGTTGACTTACATGAAAATCCACATTTTAAGTCAACTTTCATTGACTTAAAAGAATGTCAAACCATGGGATTGCACATTATGCATTTCTATAATTCAATGGCAAAGAAAACCGCCGCCTGTGGCGGTCA
>JAUVET010000084.1 GCA_030594665.1 Methanosarcinaceae archaeon | reverse complement strand
ATCACAAGGTTCATGAAGGGATCAGTTCCGTCAAGCGTACTGCCGCTGTTAAAACCTATCCAGCCGAGTGCCAGAAGAAGTGTTCCAAGGAATGCGAACGTCAGGTTGTGACCCGGAATCGCAATTGGCTTTCCGTCTTTGAATTTGCCAATCCTTGCACCAAGGATTATCACACCTGCCAATGCAGAGTAACCACCAATAGAGTGGACAACTCCTGAACCGGCAAAGTCATGGAATCCTTGACCTATTGCTTTAACAATAAAGCTATCTCCACCTGCCAATAATGAAAGGTCGGCACCGCTCCATACCCAGTGTCCATAGACCGGATAGATAAGTCCTACCATAACTGCACAGTATACAAGATATGCCTTGAAATTTGTACGTTCTGCCATTGCCCCTGAAACTATTGTGGCTCCAGTCGCTGCAAAGACCATCTGGAAAAACCAGCCATTCCACATGGCATTATCTGCGCCTTTTAGGAAGAACTGGTCGATCCCGATCAGTCCTGCTGCATCGGTACCATACATGATACCCCAGCCAACTACCCAGTAAACGAGAACGCCAAGACATATGGTCATGAAGTTTTTCATCAAAATGTTTGCTGTATTCTTGGTTCTGGTGAGCCCGATCTCCACTAACGAGAAACCGGCGTGCATTAAAAACACCAGTGCTCCTGCCAAAAGTAGCCAGACGTATGTCAGGGCAGTTGCCAGGGCATCGATCGATTCGGCATTTTCATTAGCAGTCGCCGCAGATGCTGGCGATGCCAATGCTATAAATACGATACTAAGTACCAGCAAAAACAGTGTGGCACTCTTAATATGTTCGTATATTTTGTTTATCATATTGTTATGCTTCCTTCCACGTTGTCCACGGCAAACGGATACTTACTGTAGATTTAATATTATTTAAGTCTTTTGAGTACACACATTTTGAATAATTGAAAAATATTTTGTATCCTGTGGCGACATTCAAAAAAATGGCATGTCTAGTGTCGTGTCAACCATATAATTTCGCTAGATGGAGGGGGCCAGACAGATGCAAAAAACGACGCGACCGCGCGCAGCGCGGCACGTTCCCACAATTATAAACATGAAATACAAAACGATTTTTAAGCGGTATCGTATTTGCAGATATGAGTATAGTAGGTTTGGGTTTTGGGTATTGGCTTGTAGATTTGGTAGCAGTGGAATGCGCCGCTTGGATAATGCATGATGCAGCTTGCTGCATGACATACAAAGCCTAAGCTCATGCTTCAAATTGATCCGGCTGAATCTAATAATAACTGCAAAATGAACTAAAAATATAAAAAAAGTAAGGGGCCAAGCCTTTACACAATGCTGAGATATGTATCCAGTTCCCACTGGTGTACGTGCGCTTTGTAGTTATCCCACTCGGCAGTCTTTGCGGTTATGTACTGTTCAAAGACATGGTCGCCAAGTGCAGATCTTACAAACTCACTCTGCTTCATTTCATCAACTGCTTCTTTCAAGCTGCCTGGCAATGCATCGATTCCCATCTGCGTTCGATCATCTTCAGTAAGCTCGAAGACATTACGTGTTATTGACTCGCCCGGGTCGATCTTATTTTTTATACCGTCAAGACCTGCACGGAGCATGACTGCAAATGCAAGGTATGGGTTGCATGTTGGGTCCGGGCACCGTAATTCGACACGGGTTCCTTTACCTCTTGCTGCAGGAATACGGATAAGTGAACTCCTGTTGCTGTCAGACCATGTAAGGTATATTGGTGCTTCGTAGTCTGGCACAAGTCTCTTGTAGGAGTTCACAAGCGGGTTAGTGAGTGCTGTAAATTCTTTAATATGGTTGAGAAGACCGCCAATATAATATCTTGCAGTTTCAGAAAGTCCATTTGATGCATCCGGATCATAGAATGCATTTTTACCATCTGCTGTCATCAATGATTGGTTGGAGTGCATGCCTGAACCATTTACGCCAAAAATGGGTTTTGGCATGAATGTAGCATAGTATCCTTTGTGGTATGCTATCGACCTGACAACATACCTGAATGTAACCACATTGTCGGCAGTGCCCAGCACATCTCCAAACCTGAAGTCGATCTCGTGCTGTGACGGTGCGACCTCGTGGTGGGAAGCTTCTAATTTGAATCCCATGTGTTCAAGAGCGTAATCGATCTCTCGTCTTACATCCTGTGCTTTGTCAAGCGGTGCAAAATCGAAGTACCCGCCTGTATCTGTAAGTTCTGTTGTGGGATTGCCATGCCCGTCCAGTTTAAATAGGAAAAATTCAAGTTCAGGACCCATGTTCATTGTATATCCCATTTTATCGGCTTCTGCGATCGCACTCTTTAATACGTATCGTGGATCTCCCACAAAAGGTGTTCCATCCGGAAGCTGCACATCACCAATGATACGTGCGACTGCACCCTCATTTGGTCTCCATGGTAGTATTCGGAAGGTTGTCGGATCAAGCATCAACTTCATGTCTGATTCTTCGATCCTTGTGAACCCGTCAATTGATGAACCATCGAACATTACGCCTTCCTCGAATGCACTTTCAAGGTTTTCAGCAGGTATTGCCCAGCTTTTGATCATCCCGAGTATGTCTGTAAATTGTGTTCGGATAAACTTTACATCGTTTTCGGCTATTGCTTTTAGCACATCTTCTTTTGTTTGAACCATTTTGAATTAACCTCCGTTCGAATAGGCATTCGGTAATCTGTTACCGTTATACTAATATATAAAACTTTTGAATATTTTCGGGCGATGTGCCGCCTGAAAGAAGTAGACAATGGGAAAAAGATTGGCAGGGATCGAATAATCCCTGCCACTCAAATGTTATATGCAGTCTCACCATGTTGAGTCTTGTCAAGTCCAATATTTTCTTCACTTTCGGTGACCTTGAGTCCGATCGTCTTTTCAAGCACAAATTCGATAATGATAACACTTGCATAGATGATCGTGCTAACAACTCCTTCAAGCTGGAGTAGAAACTGGTGCGAGTTGTCAAGAAGAATACCTGTGGCTCCTATGCTTGCAAATACACCTGTTAAGGAGCACACGTTATCCTTCCGACACCATGAACCACGAAGACATCGAGTGAATCGATGACGTCATTTTAGCGTCTGTGTGAAACACCGATCTTAATCAGGAAATCCAGTGTTTTGAGATTCTATTTCCGATAGCATTCGACCGATTTATATTTTAATAATTTGTTACGGAATCAAAAATCGGCAATGATTTCGTGTAGTGTAACATACATCACTACATTTGCAGTTATGCATTCAAAAAATTCAAAGAAAAAACGTATTTGTATAGCTGTGTAAATTAGATTGTTCGATCTGAAACTGAAGCTAAAATCAATACAAACGCCGCAGGCGGCGGTTTCCCACACCACTGACGCGAACGATATGGGCGTTTTCGCAGCATTTCAACTTATAAAATAAATGTAGGATAGCGCAGCATAGCGTTTTCCACATGCTAATGTTTCCAGAAAATCCTCGCGATGCTCGGATTGACTCGAACTATAGAATTCTATGAATTATATACAATTAAAAATGTTCGGGTTTGTCTGACCGATCTAGATATATAATCATTTTTATAATGATTGGAATGTACCGCCTGCTGCGGGTTGTGGCGGGTTGTGGCGGGTTGCTGCGTGGGGTCTAGCACTTTGGGCTATGCATCGATATTTTATCGTAACCAGCTATACAAATACGAAAAAACAAAATGAACAACACGAAATTACATCAATCATTGTTACTAATTCAATGCAGGATTATAAAACATCAGTAATATGGCTAAGTTCATTGATGTCAATTAGTGTGGACATTGCATTGGTATGGATCGGTATTCCATGTTCCTGTACAGCTGCCATTGGGTTAGTGCCCCCGATTACTACAATTCCGAGATGGTCCCTCTCAACTGGTACATCCAGGACAGTCGTGTTAGGTTCGCTGACTTCTAATATTCCATTAAATTCAGCATCCACCAGGTCTGAGAGAGTACGTTCTATAATGTCTCTGGCTGCAAGCGGACCTTCCCGCAAATTTGCCAGTATGTTTCCAGTACTTGTCCTGAGCATCTGGGTGACTGAGGTCAGCTCTTGTGACATAAGGACTTCCAGGGGGTCAATGGTCGTACTTGAATAGGTCAAAACATCTGTAAATCTCACAGGGGTGCCGTTCTTTATCTGGACAATACCACCGAGTTTCGGTCTTATTGGTATTCCAGCCTTTAACAGAATACCATCGATCGTAATGCTACACACTGTTGCGATCCCGATCTTTCCTTTTTCGATCACAAAATCCCCGATTTTATCCCCTTCATGTAATATTTTCACATAGGGGCTTACAGCTAAGCCGCTTGTAATTACCATTTTGAATATCTTTGCAACATCATCAAGTGAGTTATTATCTATCAATGAGATGTTAACTATGACGTCCCCTACAGTTGTTTTGGGATCAAATGTTGTCTTGAACATCAAATCTTCTATTGTAGATTGTGTGAACTGAATACTGGAATTATTTCTTTGCAATGGATTACCCTCTGGCTTTTATTCTACATTCCACTAATATATTATATATTGTTGCTTGTAAAGTGTTTTTATGGTTCTTGTGTATGTTGTTTGTGTGTGTGGTTTATTTTTACATATTGGGCATTGTGTTGGGTTTTTTATTTTGAGTTCTTCTGGTAGGACAGGGAGATAGAGTACGTTTTTTTTTCAAAATCGTAGTGAATGCCCAGTCGCTTAAGGTCTGCCTTTTTCACCGGCTGACCCATATTTTCTAACATCTCAAAGAGATCATTCGGTGTGAGTGAACCTTGTATTAACCGCAAAGACAGGTATGAGAAATGGGTTGGTTCGATTGGTATGTTTGTTGGGTGTTCGGGGTCGGTGCCCAATGATCGAATATAACGCTGAACTACTTTGTCCCCTTCTCGAACAGATTCTACTTCTGCGTAATATGTTTTGATTGTTCCGTCCTTGTTTTCCCTCTTAAATTTTCGTATGTATGTCATAATATCGTAGTGATGTATCTCACTACAATATAACACTATCGGTTTTGATTTTTATGGTTAAACATGTAGTGGAAAATCGGTTAGAAGATGGCGAATTTATGAAATTTGATGTGGGATTATATGGCAAAAATGGACGTTATTTCCAGACGCTAGAATGACGCCATAGGTCCTAACAATCAAATCCATAGGTACAATAACCATCCCGGCATGCTTTTCTAATGATTGCAGCTCGTTTAATGGGTCTCATATTTGATATCATTACAATAAATAGATCAAGGTCACTATCTTTAATTGGTTCGCCCCATGCATATGATCCAAAAAGAATAATTTTTTCAGGGTGAACACTATTGATGATTTTCGTAGTGATATCTTGAATGTGTTCTTTTGAAATCATGATTCAGACCCCATGTCATTTTATATACTAAACCGTGACTGGTTTTTGTAACTTTCCGCCACAGAGGAAAAGTTGCTACAATCTCTGTGCCCTCTGTGTACTCTGTGGCCGGAATTTTACTATCAAGAGGCCATACTTATTTTTTTATAATGAACCTCTTGAGTCATCTGCGATTCGAAATTATACTTGCGGAGTGGTATATTTATATGAAAGTTGTTATTATTTATTAAAGTAGGTCGTCTGTTTCATGAGAATATCCAATCGATCGGATTCTTGTTCGAAGGTATGAAGTATTGGTAGAACTGGGGCAGTTTATTTTTCAATAATAGTTCTTCAACATCAAAACGCAAGCAAAAAGAGCCCGAGCGGGACAAACGTAACTCTTATATCTTCAATATTCTTCTCATCCAGCATTGACCTGGTAACAACAAACGCATGCTTGTTATCGAATTTCTTGCAAAACCCTATAAGACCCTTGAGGTCTCTTGCATCAAATGAATCTCTCTCCCTCTCCTTATATTTTACCTCTATCGGCACTACCTTTGATTTACAACTCATTATAATATCAGTTTCATACCTGTTTTTGTCAAACCAGTAGAACACCTTTCCGAACAGGTCTTGTGAAACTCCTTTCATGCAATGCAGGAATGCTGCATTTTCCGCATCAAAACCGATATCCTGCTCTCTTACAAAAGAGTTCTTAAGTCCGATATCGCAGAAATATATCTTCTTTTCCTTTCTCTCTGCCGCCTTTTTGCTCTTGGTGTAGTAGCCTGACAGGTAAATCATACGCGAATTGGCAAGATGGTACAGGTATTGTTTTGATGTTTCCTTATCGGCACTGATCTCCTTTGCTATCCCAAGATAACTGAACCGTTCTCCCGAATGAGAGGCTATGAACCTGAAGAGCGATTCAAGAAGAAGGGGGTCACGTATGTTGAATACCTTAACAATATCCCTGTACAAAAGAAGGCTCGTGTATTCCTCGGATAATATCTTGAACCACATATCTTCATTCTTTATCTCGAACCATTCGGGAAAGCCTCCCACTTTGAGATACTGTGCAAGAAGCCCAAGTATCTCATTCTGCTTTAACGAAAGTTCGTAGTAGGCATCTTTTAAT
>JAUVET010000052.1 GCA_030594665.1 Methanosarcinaceae archaeon | reverse complement strand
ACGAAGCAGTTAAAGAGGAGATCAAGAAGATGGAACTTACAGGCGCGGGTCTGGTGATCGATGAAATAGTAAGGGACATGCTGATTGGTAAGAGCAAACTTGACACCGAGACCGAAGTGCGTATTGGTAAATTGGTCGAAGGCATGGATTTCACAGATCCGATACCGCATATCAAGAGGGAAGCAATTCCAGAGGCGACGGTGGAAAAATCAATCCCTGAGTCAGTGGATGAAAACGTGGTGGTGGATGATTCGGATGATACTAAAAATATAGGGAAAGAGGAAGTTTCTGAAAACGATAGTGATGATGAGGGTGTCGAAGAAGAAGTTGCAGAAACAAAAGCAGAAGCAAAGTTCGGGACCAAAAAGACCACTTCTGTGCCGAAGCAGTACAATCTGGGGGATTACCTGTGAGATTGAAACGGCTGCAAGTTGAGAATATCAGGAGTTACAAAGACCTTGATATTTCATTTGACAGCGGTGTGACCGTTGTGTCGGGTGTGAATGGAAGCGGCAAATCAAGTCTGCTCGAAGCCTGCTTTAGCGGTCTTTTTGGGAGTAAGACATTATCAGCCGGTTTTGTGCTTGCCGATATGATCCATAAAGGTGCGACAAAGGCTGCGATATCACTTGAATTTGAACAGGGTGGCCGCGATTATCTAATTGAGCAGGGATATCGGGTCAATCCCAAAACAGGCAATGCTTCAAGTTCGGGATCGGTTCTCAAGGTTGATGGTGAAATTTTGGTAGATCAGGCGACACAGACATATGATGCTATACGTGCGCTGCTCAATATGGATGAGGAGGCGTACAAGAACTGCGTGTACATCAGGCAGGGCGAGATCGATGTGCTGATAAACGCAAAACCCAGGGACCGCCAGCGTATGATCGATGACCTGCTGCAACTTGGCAGGCTTGAGGAATATCGTGAGCGTGCCGGCAGTGCGCGTGTTGGTGTTGGAAGACTTAAGCGGGATGTTGAGGGAAAGATCAAGGATGTCGGAGCCGAGATCGAAAAGATCGAAAGCGAAAAACCACATGACAAATTGAATAATTCAAGGGAGAGTTCTAATCGCATTCAGTTAAATATTGAAAATCTTGGTAAAAAGAAGGATGCTGCAAAGTCGAAGATGGATGGGTTGAATAGTGTCATTTCAGAGTATTCGGCACTTTCAGCTACAAAGGATTCCATCAATTCCCAGATCACAGAGTTCAATGGTAAGAAAACTGCTGCTTTTAAGGAGATTGAGTCGATCCGTAATGATGTACTGTCAAAGAACAAGATCATCAAGCAGAAAAAAGATGAAAACTCTGTTCTTAAGAAAAATATCGGATTTAAGGGCGGCGATATCGACAGTGACGGCGACACCGATCAAAACGGCGACGATATCAAAACTGTTGTGGAAAGGATGGAAGATGATGAGCGGCGCACGCGCGACAATGTAAGCACTATCGAAAACAAGCGGAAAATTCTTGAAAATGGAATAACTCAAAAAAGAGAATCTGTGAAGGATCTGGATAAACAACTTTCTGCCATTCATAAAACGGTTAAGAAACTCAAATATGAAATTGCATCCGCACAGCAGGGAATTGGAAGATCCGAGAGTTCACTGAAAGAGTTGGATGGAAAGCGACAGGCAGCGGTTGTTGAGGTCGAAAAGCTCGGATTTACGGTCGATAAACTGGATGATCTTGATGACATAATGGAACTTCTGGTAGACCAGCAGAAAAAATTGCATGGCCGGGAACGTGAAATATCAACTTTGATCGCTGAACTCAAAAAAAGGATCAAAAAAAGTAAAGATCTTCTGGCAAAAGGGATGTGTCCTACATGTGGTCAGGACCTTAAAGGTTCGAGTATAGGGGAAACAACTGCCGGCGATGAAGAACAAAAACTAAAGCTTGATGATGAATTGTCGGGTATCAGGTCAAAACAAGCGGAAATTGATGGAAAGATCGGACGCGTCAAGTCACTGAAAACACATGATAAGGTGATCAACGATTGTATCAGGAATACGGAACTTCTCCGCAGCAAGATGGAAACCTCCGGGAAATCAATTGCTGATCATAATACAAGGATAGATGAAGAAGAGAAAAAGGTTGGCGATTTTGAGAAACGCAGGGATGGGATTATGCTGGCAATCGATGACATTAGCAAAGAGATGGCAGAATTAAAAGCAGAGAAAGATGTTGCTAAAAAAGACCACTCAAAAGCCATGGACTCTCTCCGTATTACCAAAAAGATACAGGAAAACATCTCAAAACTTGACAAGTTACAGGATACCATCAAGCAACTAGATGGCAAGATCGTTGATATCCAGACTATGATCGGACTTTTTGAAAGCCAGATAAACGAACGCAAGGAACGTCTTGTTGAGGTTGATAAAAAAATTGGTACTATTGACATAAAAGACCTGCAAACAAAGTATAAACAGTATGGTAGTGCGCATAAGAATATCGGGATTCAGATAGAGAATCTGTCCCGTGAAAAAGGCGAAGTGCAAAAGGATATTGGTAGGCTGGAGAATGAGATCAGTCGCCTGTCTTCCCTTGAAGATGGCCTGAAGGTGTTGAAGAACAAGTCGGATTTCCTGCATGCTGCATACATGGATGCCGAGGCTCTTGAGAATATGTACATGCGCATACGCGCAGACCTTCGTTCACGCAATATCGGTGCGCTGGATGCGGTACTCAATGAGATGTTCTCGTTCATGTATTCAAATAATGCATATTCCCACATCAAACTTGATCCTGAATATAATATCACAGTGTATGAAAAGGATGGGACGACACTTGAACCGAAACTGTTGAGCGGCGGCGAACGTGCGATCTTCAATTTGGTGCTTCGCTGTGCAATATATCGCCTGTTATCACTTGGTGTTGGTGGCACATCACGCGGCACGGCTCTGCCGCCATTGATATTGGATGAACCAACTGTGTTTCTGGATCGCGGACACGTCCAGCAGTTAATAAAACTGATAGATATGATGCGCGATATCGGTGTGGGGCAGATACTTATCGTATCACATGATGAATCATTGATCGATTCGGCAGATCATGTATTTGTTGTCGAGAAGGATCCGATCACGAACACATCTGCGATACATGCAATGTGAGTTTTAAAAAGATTGGTTTAATTTAAATACGATTAAAGCGGTTTTGAGATGTGAGGAAAATAAGTTTGATTTATCATGTATGCCTATTTTCTTGTAGTATACAATCTATAAGATTATATAGTCGAGTTAAATCGACCAAAGTGTGATTTTTCTCGTAGTATATATTTTATAAATATATAGTCCGAGTTAATCCGGGCATAGCGAGGATTTTCTCGATGATAAAACGATGTACTTATCAATGAAGATTGGTTCTTATTGATATCGGAATAAATATAATTGTACAAAAGGTGATTATTTGTCAGATACAGATTATGATGATAGTGACGTTAAAATTATCACAAAAGGTATTCAATCAGAAAACCCGGTGTTAATAGAAGGTTTTCCCGGTATCGGTCTTGTGGGGAATATTGCAAGTCAACAGATGATCGATGAGTTAAATATGGAGTATGTCGGTTCGATCGATTCGAGATACTTTCCTCCGATAGCGGTGTTATATGAAGGACTCATAAATATGCCAGTCAGGATATATGAGTGTATAGAGCATAATTTGGTAATAGTGGTGTCCGATATACCTATCAATCCTTCAGTTTCTTATGATATCAGCAAAGCTCTTGTTGAGTGGGCGAAATCCATAAACGTAAAAGAGATCGTATCCATTGCCGGAATTGCGACAATGGGTGGGGAGCGTAAGGTATTTGGTGCGGCAACGGACGAGGTTATGCTTGAGAAGATAAAAGACAAGGTGGAACTTTTCCAAATGGGTACGATATCAGGAATTTCGGGCAGTGTCATGGGTGAATGTTTGGTAAATGATATCCCTGCAATAAGTCTTCTTGGTGCTACACAAAGCCAAAACCCTGATCCAAGGGCAGCAGTTGTTGTCATTGAAGTTTTGAATTCGTTATATGAACTTTCAATTGATACGGAAAGTCTTATCGAGCAGGCGGAGCAAATAGAAATTGAGATGCAAAAACTTGCTGAGGATGTCAGGATAACAGAACAACCTACAGCACTCAGAAAAGAGTTCCCTATGTATGGGTGATTACATGGAACAGGTGATATGATGGAACAGGTGATATGATGGAATATATTGCATTAACTGGAATATCTGAAAATGTTATGAAAGAACTCAAAAACCATGTTTTGCGGACAATTGAGATTCGAAGCCCACAAAATTTCTTTGCTGTACTAAAGGTCAATGCAGGGGATTATGTATTTCTTACACATACAAGTGCACAAGATGTCACCGGTGGAACGATTGGTGTTCTCGCAAAGGTGTTGAAGCATCAGATTTCCACACACCGTGTGCTTCATAGTAATGAGATGTTCTATGAGGAGCGCGAGATGACAATGGCAAGGATACAGTTGGAGCCAAACTATATTACACGCATTCGCAAGGTTGTTTGTAGCGAGATTGGTGAAGTTGCGCGCGTTATTGTGGATGAATCATCGTGCTATGAAGCACGGTGATTTTTTTTCTTTTTAGGGACTGTCGGAAAAGTGATAAATCATAACTGTATTTTGAAACTGTGCCAACTCATACCACATATTTATAAAATGTGTACTATGAAAACGATTTGAGATGAATAATACAAGTACAGCACTTTTTAGACACTTATAATTAAATACATGTAACAATCATTCAACTTAAAAATAAAGGTGATCTTTCATGCGACTTAGACTAAATCTTGGTATTTTAATATGTATCTTATTGATGGCACAAACAGCATTTGCACATCCGGAGTATGCACCGGGCTCAATGTCCGGAATGACATCCGGCAACACTATTTCCGGCAGCAATATCGTTATTCTCCAGGAGTTGATAGAGGTAGACATATCAAATACTGAATCTGTTACCATACGGGAATCAATTGTATTTAGAGTAACAGGGAATTATACAACTGACCTGATGACATGGGTGCCGGATGGTGCAATCAATGTACTTGTCTCCCGACAATCAATGAATGAAAATATACCATCAATTCAGATACCGCACGTAAAGGAAGGAAACATTGTGCGCTTCAATGATTCGGAACACCTCAGCTCTGCAGGCATGTCTATGTACGCAATACAATATCTTGTTCCCAATGATGCAGAAAATACTGTACCTGGGTACACCAAAATTTTACAATATCCAGCATATATAAATTATCCAATATCCTACCTTACAGTCAAGATCATCCCTGCCCATGGAATGGAACTTGTTATAAAGGACGAAGGTGGAAATGTGATTCAGGGGGACAATATAGAAACCGAGGATAACGCAATTATCCACTCATGGGCATCTCCACAGATCAAGAAAATCTCAATTAGCACAAAGCCAAAGAGCAACATCACTGGCATATTACCATATATTGCGATAGGACTTATTGTTCTTGCAATACTTGCATTCCCATTTGTGCAAAAGAAAATGAAAAGTGAAGATGATGAGGTATCAGTTAAAAGTGCCGACACTTTTAAAGAAGATGATAAAGACGATTCAGGGAAGTATGAAGACGATTCCGGGGAATATGAAGGCTATTCTGAGGAGTATGAAGACGAGTCGGATGTCGAAGATGATGCGGATGCGGAAGAACCTGACCTCGATGAACTGGAAACCCGGTACGATGCAGTTTTATCATTGTTGAACGAGATCAAACTAGACAGGGATAAGGGTGACATCAATGATGAAGAATATGAAACATTATCCCGGAAGTATAGGTCTGAAGTCATCGACCTTATGAAGGCAATCGATGAACTTCAGGATCAACCCGGACAATAGGATAGGATAATATAGTCCACCTACCAACTCACCCATTCCGATATTATGAGACTAGATGCATATCTTGTAGATACAGGTCATTTCAAATCAAGAGGTCGTGCAAAACAGGCAATCCTGAATGGTTACGTGAAAGTAAATGGCAATATTATCACAAAATCTGCAAAGGATGTTTCAACCGATGATGATATCGATGTTGCACAAGGAATGGATAAGCCAGCCGGTTATTTAAAACTAAAAGGTATTCAGGAACATACCGAAATAATACAAAAAAGCGATAAGGTGCTTGATATTGGATCAAGTGCCGGTGGCTTCCTGGCATTTGCATCGGAAATTGCAAAAAGTGTGAAAGGACTTGAGTTTAGCCGTGAGTTTCGATCGGAACTTTCCAAAATCGCATTTGAAAATGAGAATGTTTCAGTTACATTCGGGGATGTGTTCAATATCCCACTTGATGAACTATCTTCCGGGCCTGTTGATGTGATTTTAAGCGACCTGACTCTTGAACCGGAAGATTCTCTTAAAGCGCTTGAAAGAATACTGCCCCTGTTGAAAGAGGATGGAAAATTGCTTCAGGTCATCAAGATCAAGAACCGTGAGAACAGAAAACCGATACTGAGTCGTATGGAATCTATGGGGCTTACTATAATTGATGTATTGGAATCCAAAAAGGAGGAGATATACATTATAGCAAGTAAAGTGGTAACTGATGGGGGTACTGAAGCATAACAAATAATAAGAACCCCAATAACCTGAAAATCTGCGGGAGTGGCTCACCAATCCGCCTGTTTGTCGCAGGGTTGCATGGTGATGAATGGCGCGACACCTCGCAACTTCTTTTAAATATCAATACAACACCACCGGAAACCGGCACACTTGCAGTTATCCCGATTGTAGACAATGGCGAATATGTTTCCACTTTAGATGAACGATATTACACCAGTATAGGATGCAGGATAATTGATGCAGTTGACAGGCTGCATCCGAACATCTATGTAGAATTACACTCATATTCGGCTGCCAATCTCGCAAAACTGACAGATAACGAACGAATCAATAAAACAGGAGTGCCTGCATATATTGAACTTGAGTGTGGCGTGCTTTTAGGGTCTGTCGCACCATATATCAGACTCAAGCATTTTCAAGTTGATTCACTGTGTCTTTCTTTTGAGATCCAACGGAATAGTGAACGGTCAATACATTTTGCTGCAAAACTGCTTGATGTTGTGAAAAACTGCGTTTCAAGGGATGATTTTGTGGAATATCTCGAAGATACATTTCCCTTACAGGCAAAAAAGGCTATTGAAAATTATAAAAGATTTTATGGTTTGTAAGGATCAAATATTGACCTACAAACCATCTCGATGTTGAAATTCACACTTATCTGCGGTTCTCAAGGAAAGGCGCAGGCATTCCCTCATAGTTGTGGACATTGTGCTCTGGCTTGACATCAATCATATCTTTTCTCTGTGCTCTTAAGACATCATCAACACGAAGAACCATAGTTGCTGCTTCAGAGGCGGATTTGATTGCCTGTGTCTTTACCTTGAGGGAATCAACAATTCCATTTTCGAGCATATTTACGATCTCACCGGTAAACACATTCAGTCCTGCATTCTTCATGTCGCTATGGCTGGCACGAAGGTTGAGTATTGTGTCAATAGTATCATGTCCTGCATTTTCTGCAAGTGCTTTTGGTATTGCTTCAAGCGCATCTGCAAATGCAGATATTGCCATCTGTTCGCGACCACCGACCGATGCGGCATAAGTACGTAGCCCGAGTGCAACCTCTATCTCAGATGCACCGCCGCCTGACACTATTTTTCCGTCTTCGACAACGTTCTTTACTACATGCAGTGCGTCATCGATGCTGCGCTCGATGTTATCAGTGACATGATCAGTGCTACCGCGCACGATTATTGTTACTGACTTTGCATTTGTACATTCCTTGATGTATGTCTTGCCTGCCTCGGATTCGCCTTCCTGTTCAACAAGTCCTGCACTTCCAAGGTCTTTTGCCTCTATCTCATGTATATTGCGAATGATACGTGCACCTGTGGCACGTGAGATGTTGTTCATTATGGAATCTTTCACACGTCGTGTTGCATAGATGTTGTTCTTTTGCAGGTAATGTACTGCATGGTCGTCAATACCTTTTGAGCAGAATACAACATTTGCGCCACTCTGTACGAGCGCATCGACCATGTTCTTAAAGTAAGATTCTTCCTGTTCAACAAATGCAGCCATTTCATCTGCAGACTGTATCTGTACTTTTGAATCATTGAATGTTTTGCCAAGTTCAATAGGCGTGTCAACAAGTGCGATCTTTGCGTTCTCGATCATTTTTGGCATGTTCGGATGAAGACGCCATTTATTTAGCACAACCCCTTCGACAAGTTCGGTGTCATCGATC